>NZ_LZZL01000004.1:0-101449 GCF_002006495.1 Clostridium sp. BL-8 | reverse complement strand
GTTGCCTTGAATATTTTTCATCAGGCAAGGAGGTAAATTGACTTGTTATTTATTTTATTGTGCCTAAAATAGTGAAAGTTGATCTTTTTCATATCCTTTCTTATAGGCCTTAATGATATCGCTCATTTTGTATACTATCCCGTATCTTTCACAATCTTCTTTAAAAAGATTCCACAATTGTTTTGCCTTTGGAGAATAACATTCATAGTTATTTCCAAATTGTTTTATATATTTTTGCTTAATTCCCGGAAACTTTTCATCAAGTTTTTTATAATACCACTCTCTTTGATTCTGCCTTAATGTTACTCCAAAGGCTGGAAATATAAATTTAGCACCATTTTCATAAGCCTGCTTAACTATGCTTCTTATATTTTCTTCATCGTCCTCTAAGAATGGAAGTACTGGCATAAGCAGTATCCCTACAAAGATTCCGTTTTCTGAAAGTTCTTTTATTGCAGAAAATCTTTTTGAGGATACTGCAACATTAGGCTCTATCTTTTTACAAAGCTCATCACTAGAGGTTGTTATTGTTATCTTTACTAAAACTGGAGAATGGCTTTTTATTTTCTTTAAAATATCAATATCTCTTATAACCAAGTCACTTTTTGTTATAAGCGACACTCCAAATCCATATGTATTGATAAGCTCTAAAGCTCCCCTCGTGAGTTTGTATTCTCTTTCAAAAGGATTATAAGGATCACTCATGGCACCAGTTCCTATTACACCAGTTCTTTTTTTAGACTTAAGTTCTTTATTAATTAATGCCAGGGCATTTTCTTTTGCTCTTACCACATCAAAATTGTCTATTCTATAACATTCACTACGGCTATCACAATAAATACATCCATGGCAGCATCCCTTATAAATATTCATAGTATAATTATCTCCAAACCAAGCATTGCTTTCAGAATATCCTGATACAATTGTTTTAGCACTTATAAATTCCATGAGCTTTCCTCTTTCTTTTTATAATTTTGCAATAAATGCGTTCTCTTTAATTTATTGATATATACACATTTATTTCTCTATTGTTCATATCCCAATCAGTTTGGTATTCCTCAAAGTCAAAGGTATATTTTCTATCTAATTCCATTGTCCAAAGCTTAGCCCAAAATTCTGCTACTGCTTCTTTATTATTACCTTTAATAATAAACTTTGCATATTTGCCTGCTGTAATTTTCTTCACCTCAACCTTTTTTGAGAACTTTTTTTCTTCTAATACTTCGAAGCAGATCATTGCATCATAATCTCCATTAAAATTACTTTCATAATTCGTGTATAATCCGATAATATTCTCATTTCTCTTATTAGGAATTGATTGATAAATTCCATCTTCCAGAAACCTTTTCCAAAGATTACTTATATCATTTTTCATTGCCGGATCATTATTATTTGTTCTAATTTTAATACCAGTAACAATTTTTTCTTTTAGATATACTATCTCATAATCCATTATATATACTCCCTTTCAATTATTCATATATATGTTGCAATTTACAATTCACAATTATGACTGAAGTCTTTGCAGAGTTTCTTAAATTTATTAATGTAAAATTGCTATTGCAACTTATATAATAAATTTCAATTACTTCTAACAATATATCACTCATAATGTGACAGCATCATGTCATATTATGCTTTTAGGCACAATCAAAAAATAACAGACCAGTATGCTTGCCCATTTTGTGTCATAGAGGAAGCTCCACTCGCATACGCTCCTTGAGTAAGTGATTCACGCCAAATCATAAGATTTGGGTTCTCTACTCATCAGCAAATTTTACTAATAGACCCGCTATGAGCAGAATTTGCTTCCTTGCCTGACGCAAAATATGCGTAGCATCTTTGGTCTATTATTTTCTTTCATGTGCCTTAATTAATTTTTGAAATTTATAGAAAAATACTAATATTCAGTTAAATTTTAATGTAAAATATGGTATATTAATTAGTGAGAGGTGTTATTTTTTTGTAAAATTATCAGTATTATATTGTTTTTTTGAAAACTTATGAGGAGAATTTTGAATTATGGGAGCAAAAAAATTAGTAAATTTAATTTACAATGGTCAATCTTCAGATAAATCAGATAATAATTTATCAAATATGCAATCTGAACTTAAACAAAGTGAAATTATTCAATCTATTCTTAAAGCTAAAGAAGAAGCTGAAAAAGCTAACAAAGCTAAATCTGAATTTTTATCCAATATGAGTCATGAACTTAGGACTCCGCTTAATGCGATCTTAGGTTTTTCACAAATTCTACAATTAGATCCTGAAGCACCGCTTACGGCTTCACAAAATGAAAGCGTTAATGAAATATTAAAGGCTAGTAACCATCTTCTTGAGTTGGTAAATGAGGTATTGGATTTAGCCAAAATAGAATCTAGGAAATTAAATATTTCTATGAATTCAGTACCCGTTAAATCAATTATGGAAGAAACTCTTTCCATTGTAAGCCCTTTAGCTAATGAACATGAGATTAAAATTATTACTCCAAACCTCCCAAAGTCAGATGAGTTTGTTTATGCTGACAAAACTCGTTTAAAACAAATATTAATTAATTTATTATCTAATGCAATTAAATATAATAAACCAAAAGGTGAAGTAGTTTTTTATTATGAGCGAATTAATGAGACATATAAATTTCATGTTATCGATACTGGCATTGGTTTATCAGAGTCTGATTTAACTTTAATCTTCAAACCTTTCTATCGCTTAAATAACGTAAATAATATAATAGAAGGATCAGGCATTGGCCTCTCTGTGGCTAAGCAGCTTACTGAATTAATGAATGGTAAAATCTCTGTTGTCAGTAAAAAAAATATTGGAAGTCATTTTTGGATTGAACTGCCCTGTATAGAATCTAATGTTAGACAAGAATATAAGAATCTAATTTCATTAAAAGTTAAAAAGCCTTTTGTAGACTCTAAACCTTATAAAATATTATACGTTGAAGACAATCCTGCCAATTTACGACTTGTTGAGCATATTATTAATCAAATCAGCTCTAATCTAAAAATTCTCTCAGCACCTTCTGGAGAATTATGCATCAATTTAGCTATAGAAAACAAACCAGACTTAATATTACTTGATATTAATCTTCCTGGAATGGATGGTTACAAAGTTTTTGAAATATTAAAGAATCATGATGAGACTTCTAATATACCTGTAATAGCCATTAGTGCAAATGCAATGCCAGAGGATATAGAACAAGCTCATTTTCTCGGTTTTTCTGATTATATTACCAAGCCAATTAACATACCGGAGTTCGTTAAAAGAATTTCAAATATATTAAATATGAGATAAAACTACTGTGGGAAGGAAGTAATTATGAATTATTATAGTAAATATGATATAACTGGCTTTGCTAAGGATTTAGGATTAAGCATTTCTGAAATATCAGAACTTTATTCTGAATTAATTAATGAAATAAATTCATCATTATCAGAGTTAAAAATCTTTATTGCTCAAAAAGATTTAAAAAATATGCAAAAGATAATTCATGATATTAAAGGAGTCTCTGGCAATTACAGGCTAACCGATGTTTATAAAAAAGCTTCTGAAATTAACGATTCCTTAAGATCTAATTATCTTACATACCTCGAATCAGACTTAAATGAATTATTTATTATAAGCAGTAGGGCTGAAATAGAGATTGCAAATTTTTTTAAAGAACGTTCTGTCTTTATTAATATTGCATAAATATAACTATTATAAAACACGCTGCTTCCTATATTTGATAACAGCGTGTTTTATATTTATTAAATATATTTCAAATTGTCCTACGTAATAATTATCCTTATGATATGTATTCTATTTTTATATCTTCTTCATCATATCTATAAAATTTTTAATGATAAATTGCTATTACATTTAATATGGATAGATAAAGACTTATGATTTAAATAGCAATATGACAATAAAATTTATATAAATAAATTATCATTCTTATTTTAATTTAAATTGCTTGACCTGATCCTTAAGCATTTCAGCTTGAGAAGCCAATTCCTCACTAGCTGATGCACTTTCTTCTGCTGTTGCTGAATTGCTTTGAACTATAGCTGATACCTGCATTATTCCCTGATTAATTTGTTCAATACCTTCTGCCTGTTCATTTGAAGCTATTGCTATCTGACTAATAAACTCAGCAATCTTCACAGTATCCTCTACTATTTTATTTAATGCTCCAGCAGTTTTATCAGCTATATTGGTTCCAGCCTCTGCTTTCTTAATTGAGCCTTCAATCATATCTGCTGTTTCTTTAGCAGCCTTTGCAGACCTTGCTGCTAAATTTCTTACTTCTTCAGCAACAACTGCGAATCCTTTACCATGCTGCCCTGCTCTAGCTGCTTCTACTGCCGCATTTAATGCCAAAATATTAGTTTGGAATGCAATTTCATCAATTACCTTTATAATTTTGTAAATATTTGTTGAAGAATTATTTATTTCAACTACTGCTTTTTGCATTTCCTTCATTTGTTCGTATCCATCTTCTGCATTTGCTTTAGCACTTACTGCAATATCGTTAGCACTTGTAGCATTTTCAGCATTCATTTTTGTTTGAGAAGATATCTCTTCCATAGATGATGTTAATTCTTCTATGGAACTTGCTTGCTCCATTGCGCCTTGAGAAAGGGATACACTAGAATCAGACACCTGTCTTGATCCTGCTGCAACTTGTTCAGCTGCTGCATTTATAGTATGCATAGTACTATTTAATTTTTCAGTCATTCTTCTAAAAGCTTCTGCTAATAAACCAATTTCATCTTTACTTTCCATATTAATATCTACATCAAAATCTCCATCAGCTACTTTATCAGCTATTTTTATTATTTTACGGACTGGTTTGCTTATTGATGCTGAAATAAATATTCCTATAAATATTGCTGCTAATATTCCTACAATTAAAATTGCCATGGTTAATATAGTTGTATTATCAGCTGTTTTATTGTTGCCTTCAGCTGTTTCTTTTGCAATATTTAACTTTAGGTCAACAAATTTATCAGCATTACTTTGTAGTTTTTGTAATGCTACTTTTCCTTGATCATAAAAAAGATTTAGCGCTTCCTCGCCTTTTCCTTGATTTTTTAACTGAATTGATTTATCTACTATATTCAAATAATCTGCTTCTGAACTTTCTAGTTCGCTTATAGCTTTCTCCCCCTCATCAGTGAGTGTGGTCTCCTTAACTTTAGTAAGACTAGAATTAAACTTATCGCTTGAATCTTTAATTTTATTTTGGTAATCTTGCACATCTGAAGAGTTTTCTGCAAGCAATGCATCTCTTGCATATGCTCTCACATCATTAAAAGAATTACATACGTCAATTACATCTCCTAAAGGCGCAGTCATCTTTTCATATAGTTTTGTATCAAGCTCATTAATTTTGTTAATATTAATAGCCCCTAGAATTCCTATAAATCCTGCTATTAAAACTACTATCGAAAATCCTAATAATATTTTTGACCTTATTTTCATATTATAAAACCATGCCATTGTAATTCCTCCTGACAGCTATTCAGCATTATTTAAAATATCAGTCTCTTCATCACCTATTAATTTATTGCAATCTAAAATCAACTTAACTTCCTTGCCAACCTTACCTATGCCTTTTATATATCTGTTGTTTGCATTATTTAAATTTGGTGGCGGCATAATATCTTGATCTGATATTACTAACACTTCTGATACACTATCAACAATAAGACCAATTGATAATTCATTTATATCTACAACTATTATGCAGGTTCTATCATTATATTCTCTAAATGCTTTCCTAAACCTTAGCCTAACGTCCATAACAGGAATTATTTTCCCGCGAAGATTAATTATTCCCTTTATATAGTCTGGCAGCTCTGGAACTAATGTTACTGGTTGTATTCCAATAATCTCTATAACATTATTTATACTTATACCATAGGATTCATTATCAAGTAAGAAAGTAAGATATTTTTCCTTCTGGGTATCTTCTTCTGCATCTTCAATAGTACTAATTATATTTTCATTCATCATATCGCTCCCTCTACATCTTATATAAATAAACAACTTAAAAAGCTGATTTATTACCTAAACATATCAAAAATATCAGTTGCAAATTATAAATCTAGTTAATATGTTTTATATCTATATTAATATTTCCCAAAATCCATATTATCTAAATTTATCTCCTTTCTTGCGTTTAGATTGGATAATCTATTAAGTTGTCCATTATCCACAGCATTATCCATTCCTAACATATTTTCTTTTTCATTATTATCTAAGAATATTCTACCTTGAGCTTTTCTTCTTAACTTAAATTGTGCAACTCTTTCTTTTAAATTTTCTGCCTGACTTGACATCTCTTCACTTGAAGAGGCTGTTTCCTCAGATGTAGCAGAATTCATTTGAGTAACTTTTGATATCTGATGTATAGCTTCATTTATTTGAGACACAGCTAATACCTGTTCATCACATGATGCTGCAATTTTGCTCACTATTTCAGAAGTGCTTCTGATATCATCAACTATGGCATTTAATGACTCAGCTGTATTATTAGCTATTTCTGTTCCCGCATTTACTTTTTTAATAGATCCTTCTATTAAAACTGTGGTCTCTTTAGCAGCATTTGCACTTCTTCCTGCAAGATTTCTAACCTCCTCTGCAACTACAGCAAAGCCTTTACCATGTTGTCCTGCTCTTGCTGCTTCTACAGCTGCATTAAGTGCTAATATATTTGTTTGGAAAGCTATTTCATCTATAACTTTTATTATCTTAGAAATATTTTCAGATGCTTCATTTATTTCATTCATAGCCTTCAGCATATTATCCATTTCTGTATTTCCGTTTATAGCATTTGTTGTAGCTTTTACAGCTAAATCATTCGCTTCATTAGCACTTGAAGCATTTAATCTTGTCTGCTCTCCTATTTCTGATAATGAAGCTGTTACTTCCTCAACTGCACTCGCTTGTTCTGCTGATGCTTGTGACAAGCTTTGGCTTGCATTTGAAACTTGAATAGATGCTGCTGCCACTTCACTTGCTGAAACATTTATAGCTGTAAGTACTTGGTTAAGTTCTTGTATCGATGCATTTAAAGCATTTATTATGCTTCCATAATCCCCACTGTATGTATTCTGAACAGTTATGTCTAAGTTACCTTTTGACATCTCTATAAGTGCATTATTTATTTCTCCAATTGGTTTGGCAAAAGCATCTACAGCTCTATTTACTATGTTTACAAGCTCTTTAAAGCTTCCAGCAAATTTCTCTTCCTCTCCTCTTACCTGCAAGTTGCCCGATGCCGCTGCTGAAAGAACCCTTACTTGTTCATCAACTACTTTAAGAATATTATCTTTTAATCCATTTAAACTATCATTAGCAATTCCAAATCTTCCCGGTAATTTTTCAAGTTCAACTGTTAAATCACCTTCTGAATATGATTTTAATACAGCAAAGATTTTTATTAATACATCTACAGATATCCACATTGCGTCGTTTACGCTTTGAGCCATTTGTTTATACGCCCCACTAAATTTAGAAACATCTATCTTATCTCTTGTATTTCCTAATTCAAAGGTGTCGTTCATCCAATTGATTTCCTTTATGAACATATTTAAAGTATCAATAAGCATATTTAAATTATTTTTTGTATTATTAAATTCACCATAGTATTCAGTTTCTATTTTTTCTGGTATATCACCGTTACTTATCCTCTTAACATAATCTGCTGTTACATTTATTGGTTCTACAAAAGCTTCTATTATTCCATTAATTCCATCTGTCATTTCAGCCCATGAGCCATTAAAATGTGAAGAATCCATTCTTTTAGATAAATTACCTTTTTTAATCTCGTGAGCTACATCAATCTGTTCTTTAACTATAGCCAATAGGTTTCCTCTCAATTTATCTAAATGTTCTTTTACTAAATTATATCTTCCTGATTGTTCTTCAAGCTGAGCTGATAAATCTCCTTCAGAATATGACTTAAGCACTCCAAATAATTGTAAAAACACGTCTATTGATACCCATACTGTATCATTTATGCACTCTGTTATTTCCTTAAACACGCCTTCAAATTTAGAAGAATCTATTTTATCTCTTGTATTTCCTAACTTGAAAGTATCTTTTAACCAGTATATATCTCTTTCAAATGCATTCAAATTATCAATAAGCCCATTGATGCTTTTCTTTACTGTGTTGAATTCCCCGGACTCGTCTTCACTGTATTTTGTTTGAATTTCTCCCTTGCTTATTTTTTCTATATAATTTGAAGTGGTTCTAATATTCTTTATAAATATGTTTGCTGTACTTAAATTATTTTCACTTATAGTTTTCCATGATCCTTTGTAATTTGTACTATCTAGTTTTATATCAAAAGTTCCTTTTTTAATTGATTCTGCAATGAAATTAGAATCATTGACTACATTTTTTATATCATTTATTATTATTTTTAGCGTATCACCTAGTTCAGCAAAATCATCTTTGATTTCTACACTTATATTTTCATTAAATTCTCCATCTGCAATTTTAACCATTGTATTATTAAGGTTTCTTATGGATTTACCAATTGAATTTATAAGTAATGCTCCCAAGATTATCGTAAAAAATACTGCAACTAATAAAATTATTAAAATATAATTTTGTACATCTATTCCTTTATAAGCTATAGCCGATAATATGCACTCTATCGCAATTATCAATAAAAATATTAAACCAATCTTATTTTTTATTTTTGAATTCCCCATAGTAAACATCTTAATCCCCTCCACAAAATACTGAATCCTCTAATTTTCATGCTCAAATTGTACCCGTATTTATCTTTGCATTTCTTAGTCTAGAATCTTTGTTTTTATATTTTTTCACCAAAGTTCATCAATTGCTTCGATATAACTTCTTCCTTAAATGGTTTTACTATAAATGATACTGCACCTGCTATTATGGCTTCCTTAACATTAATTTCATGCCCCATAGAAGAAATAACTATGATTCTAGCATTATTATCAATAGATTTAATCATTTTTATTGCCTCTACTCCTCCAAGCTCTGGCATAGTCAAATCCATGGTTACAATATCTGGCTTTAACATCCTGTATTGATGTACAGCTTTCATTCCTGTATCTGCCTCACCTACAACTTCAAAGCCACTCCTTTCTAAAATCTTTCTTAGTGCTATTCTCATGAATGCTGCATCATCTACAACTAATGCTCTCTTCATAAATTCTTCCCCCTTCGCTTAATTTATATAAATTTCTACTTTTTTCTATTAACAGTATTATTTTAAATGTTTTTATAATAGCTTTGTAGTACCACAGGTCATACAATAAAATGCAAATTGCACAACAAATAACTAAAAAATGCAAAATGCATTTTTAGACAAAATACTTCATTAAATTTTGTTTCATTCACTTAATTTTATCTTTTAGAAAATTAAACAAGCTTATACACTTCTTTATACATTGTTCTCTTATATATAAACATGGTATAATTTTTACATTAATATAAATTTATTTGTATTTTGTGTTCAATTTATGGTGTATTTTGTAAATTTAGGGTAAATCTTTAGTATATTACTTTATTGGATAGTGAGGGGTTTTTATGATACGGGTTATTATTGCTGAAGATCAAAAGCTTTTGAGGGAAAGTTTTAAGAATATAATTGAAAATAATAGTGACATAAAGGTTGTTGCTTGTGCTACTAACGGTAATGAATCTTATGATTTATGTAAAGAATATAAGCCTGACGTAGTTTTAATGGATTTATCTATGCCAGTATGTAATGGACTGGAAGCTACAAAATTAATAAAATCTAAATTTCCATCAATAAAAGTACTAATTCTTACTGCATCTAACGATACAAATGATGTAACTGATGCTATAAGCAGTGGCGCAGATGGGTATATCTTAAAAGATATAAGTACACAAGAACTTATACTTTCAATAAAAAGTGCTTCATTAGGACTTGGTATAATCACCAAAGATGTTTTAAATCCTTTTGTATCAAATCTGCATAAAGAAAATAAGAAGACTAAAAAAAAGACTATTGCTATTGAAGGTATAAATGTGTCTTTAACAGAAAGGGAATTAAACATAGTAGCTATGATTGTTGATGGGAAAGACAATAAGGAAATTGGAACAGCTCTGTTTATTGCTGATGGAACTGTAAAAAATATAATCACCGAGATTATTTCAAAGCTTCAACTAAAAGACCGTACCCAACTCGCAGTATATGCCGTAAAAAATGGGCTTGTATAAATATATAGATAAGCAACTTTGATCCACTTATGTTGTACCAAACCGAAATTACATATATATTTATTCCAGCAGACTTATGAAATTTTCGCTGAAAGGTTCTAAATGTAAGCTTGTGCCAATTTCTGCATGTTCCCGAAGCAAGTTCGTGACAAGCAGAAAATTGAACAAGCTCACATTAAGAACCTAGAACAGCTCATTTTCAAATGCTGCTTACACAAATATATATGTAATTTCTGATGTATGTGTACACAAAATAAGTATATATAAGCCAACTTTATAATTTACACATTCTTACAAATAAGAACCGTGCCGTATCACTTGTAATTTTTTTGAATATATATAATGTGACTTCTGAAATATATATTTTTGAAAATCAGAAGAATTTTCTTACGCAACTTATTACTGTTTTAGTTATTGCTTTAACTTATAATATCACATATAGTTCTAGGTATTTTTGATAAAGAAACTTGCTTTTCTACGGCTCCTAGGTCAAAAGCCATTTTGGGCATTCCATATACAACTGAAGATTGCTTATCCTGACCAATGGTTTTTGCCCCTGCCTTTCTCATGGACATAAGTCCTATTGCTCCGTCGTGCCCCATTCCTGTTAGAATTACTCCAACTGCATGTTTAGATGCTATTTTAGCAACAGACTCAAAAAGAACATCTACAGATGGGCAATGGCCATTAACTTTGTTTCCAGTTAAAGTTTCAACCATATATTTATCACCTAATTTTTTTATCTTCATATGTTTATCACCTGGTGCTATTAATACTTTTCCAGGTTCAATTATATCACCTGTCTTTGCCTCTTTTACATCAAAGTGTGTCTGCATATTAAGTCTTTCTGCAAACATCTTTGAAAATCCTGGCGGTATGTGCTGAACTATCACTATTCCAGGCACTGATCTTGGCAGAACTTTTAATATACTATAAATAGCTTCTGTACCACCAGTGGATGCTCCTATGGCAATTACTTTATTATTATAAGCGCGAATATCACTTTTTTCCCCAATCTTATCTGAACCTGTTGATATTAATCTTGTTAGATTAGCTGATAAATTTACGTTTACTGCACCTTTTACCTTCATTGTAAGTTCAGTTATAAAATTTTCAAAACCATTTTGAATACTAGCATCTGGCTTACTTAAGAAATCTACAGCTCCAGCATTCAAAGCATCAAAAACAACATCGCTTAACGAACTTACGACTATTATTGGAATTTTATATTGTGGAAGAAGCCTTCTTATAAATTCTACACCATTTAACTTAGGCATTTGTACATCACAAATCATTATGTCTGGATCTAATTCTAAAAGCTTATCCCTTGCATCATATGGATCTACTGCTTTTCCAACAACCTCTATTTTAGGGTCTCTTGATATTCCTCTTGATATAGCCTCTCTAAATACAACGCTATCATCTACCACTAGTACTCTAATTACACTCACATATGTCACCTTCTCTTTACATTATCACTTAAGCCAGCTATAAACTTACTGTCGCCTTTAATTTTCCCTATTCTTTTCTATATACAGACGGCATTATATATCTAAAGCCCACATTTTCTCCAGTTAAGGATTCCGAATGTCCTATAAAAAGGTACCCTCCTGGCTCCATACTATTATAGAACTTACGTACTAATTCAGTTTTAGTTTTACTATCAAAATAAATCATTACGTTTCTGCAAAAAATCACATGAAATTTTCTCTTAAATGGAAACACTTTATCCATCAAGTTAAATTTCCTATATATAATCTCATTTCTTATTTTATCTGTAAATATGAAATTTTCCGCATCATAATTCTGTAAATAACTCTTTTTCCATACTTCAGGTAAAGGTGAGATTTTATCTTTTTGATATATCCCTCCTCTTGCAATATTCAATACCTTCTCAGATATATCTGTAGCGAGAATCTTCTTATCCCACCATAACTTCTTCTCACCAAAAAAGCTATCTAATATCATTGCAATTGTATATGCCTCTTCACCTGATGCGCATCCTGCTGACCACATTCTAAAATCTTTATCTTTTATGTTTTGAGCCCAATACGGAAGTACTGTATCTCTTAAATATTCAAAATGATTCTTTTCACGCATGAAGTATGTATGATTAGTAGTAATCTTATTAATTAATGTACTGACTGCCTTTCCACTTTTATCAGAAATTATATATTGATAATATTGAGAAAAGCTTTCAAAATTATGTTCCAGTAATACATTTTGTAAGCGCCCTATCACAAGCATCTTTTTTTCTACTTTAAGATTTATTCCATAATTATCTTTTATGTATTGAGACAATTGTATAAATTCTTTTTCTGTAATTGTAATCATAATTTCACCTTATCTTTAATATTTTCCAAATTCATCATCACTGAGTATTATCTTTTTATGCTTTAGTTCTTTTGTATTTTTGATACCATTATTAACTTTCTCTATACTAATGTTAGCCTTTATACTCTGAACATAAGACTGGGACTGCGTCTCATCATCATTCATTTGTTCTACAAGAGAATCTTGTTCAGTATCTTTCGATAAATTGAACATATTAACCTGCTGTCTTAAAACTTCTGCCTGTCCTGCTAATTCTTCACTTGCAGCAGCACTTTCTTCTGCTGTAGCTGAATTGCTCTGCACCACTTGGGATATTTGTATTACCCCTTGTGAAATCTGAGCCATTCCAGCAGCCTGTTCATCTGATGCTTCTGATATTCCATTAATTATTCCTGCAACCTCTTCAATATCTCCTACAATACTTTCAAGTGCTTCCGCTGTCTGATTTGCAATATTAGTCCCATCCTTAATTTTAATAAGAGATTCTTCTATAATCTCTGTAGTTTCTTTAGCAGCATTTGCTGACCTTGCAGCTAAATTCCGTACCTCTTCAGCAACAACTGTAAATCCTCTTCCATATTGTCCTGCTCTTGCTGCCTCTACTGCTGCATTTAGGGCAAGTATATTAGTTTGAAATGCTATTTCATCAATCACTTTAATTATTTTTGATATATCATTGGAAGATTCATTAATTTCATCCATTGCATTAAGCATTAATTTCATTTCACTATTTCTTTTAACTGCACTCTCTTTTGTATTATTAGCTATAACATTGGCCTTTTTAGCACTTTCTGCATTTACTTTAATTTGAGAAGATATTTCTTCAATGGAAGCTGTTAATTCTTCAGTAGCACTAGCCTGCTCTGTAGCTCCCTGATATAAAATCACAGCAGAATCTGCTATCTGCTTTGAACCAACTGTAACCTGATTGGCTGCAAAGCTTATATTCCCTATAACTTCATTTAATTTGCATCTCATTTTTCTCATAGCTTCTGTAAGTATCCCTATTTCATCCTTTGAGTCACTTATAATATATATATCTAGGTTTCCACTACTTATTTCATCTGTCACGTATATAAGCTTTGACATGGCTATATTTATTGCTTTAGAAATTATAACTCCAAGGCTTATAGCTAAAATCACTGCTATAGCAATCGTGATAATCATAGTTATAATTGTATATCTAACCTCTAATGAATACTGCTCTGATTTATTATTACCATTAGATATTTCAGATTTATATAAATTATCTATAGAATTATTTATTTTATTTGATAAATTTTGTGCTGCATCTGAAGTAATCATTTCATATGCCTGATCTGCTTTTCCAGAATTAATCAAATCAATAATGTCATCTTCAATAATGCGATACTTGTCCAGTGATGCTTTAAGATTATCCAACTCTCTTTTATTTTCCTCAGTTTTAACCGAATGCTCAAATTGTGACAATTTTTCATTAATAACGCTTTCATAATCCTTTATTTCATTTATATTTTTAGTCTTATCAGCCTTATCTCTTTCCATGATAAGATTATATACACTAATATTTATTTTTTGATATGAAACAGATACACTTTCAATGTCTCCAATACTTACTCCGTAATTTTTATATAAATCAGTATACTCTACATCTGTACTGTATATTTTAGAGATTCCAATTCCACCTACAGCTCCTGCTATAAGTGCTACTATTACAAAACCCATTACTAATTTTGTTCTAATTTTTATATCTTTTAGAAATCTCATAATTCCTCCTCCAATTGTTTTTCGATAGGTTTTCTTAATGATAAATACATAAGTTATCTATGTATCTTATATATTAAATTCTTTATCAACATCTTTTAAGTACCACAGGTCATAGTTTTAAATGCAGATTGCACTATTATGATAGTCCAAAATGCTGATTGCACAAAATATAATAAAAAAGGCTCATGGCCAACTTAATTTTTAATTTTAAAAAACAAAAGGCATACAATCAATATAATTTAATTGCATACCTCTTACTACTAAAATTTTATGTTTATTAATGTTTATTCATATTATTGATTTGGCTTTGTATTTTCATCCGTATTTGAAGGATATTTACGAGCTAAAACTATTTCAACTCTTCGGTTTTTCGCTCTGCCTTCCTCTGTATCATTTGAGTATTTAGGCATTTGATCTCCATATGCTTGAATTGACATTCTATCTTGAGCAATCTGTCCGGTACTAGTCATAAAATTCATTACATTTATGGCACGCATTGCACTTAAATCCCAATTTGAACGGAACTTTGAATTACTAATAGGAACATTATCAGTGTGACCTACAACCTTAATTTTATTGTCTAATCCTTTTAGCATATCAGAAATCTTTGTAAGCAATGGCGATACATTCTGTAGCACATCTGCTTCTCCAGAATTAAAAAGTACAACATCCTGTATTGCAATATCTAATCCATCACCATTAAGTTCAACTTTAATTTTATCCGCATAACCTTCTTGCTGAATCTCTTGTTCTAACTGTTTTTTAACTTCAGTCATTTTATCTTCTTCTAATTCAGACGCACTTTTAATTGCTTGAGCTTCTGTAGGACTTCCTGTAGGAATAACTGCGGAATCACCACTATTGTTCATCATTGCACTGCCACCTGCAAAAATTACGCTAAATTCCTGAGCCATCGCCTGAAATTTTGATTTATCAGTTTGTCCCATTGCGAACATAACAATGAATAGTGCTAGTAAAAGAGTCAACATATCTGAATATGGAAGAAGCCATGCTTCATCAACATGCTCTTCATGATGTTGTTTTTTCTTACTCATAGCTATTCTCCTCTAAACTACTTATCATTGTTTTCTTCAAATCTAACTCTTTGTTTTGGCTCTAACATACCTACTAGCTTTCTCTCAATGCTTTTTGGATTATTTCCTGCTTGAATAGCTAATATTCCCTCAAGCATAATATTCATATTTTTTACTTCTTCTAAAGACTTTCTTTTTAATCTGTTTGAAAATGGATGCCAAATTAAGTATCCAGTGAAAATACCATAAACAGTTGCAACAAAGGCCGAACATATACTTTCTCCAAGTTTAGCAATATCATTTAAATTTCCAAGAGCTCCAATTAATCCGATAACCGCTCCTAAAACTCCAAGTGTAGGTGCTGTACCTCCCGCAGTTGCAAATGCCGTAGCACCAAGACGATGTCTCTCTTCAAGACCTTCAATCTCAATTTCTAAGACCTCTCTTATAAGATCAGGTTCTAATCCATCTACTACCATTTCCAGTCCCTTTTTCATAAATTTATTATCTAAGTTTTGTACTGTACTTTCAAGAGATAATAATCCATCTTTTCTTGTTTGTTGAGACATTTCTACAAGCATTGTTATTACTTCGGCAGGATCTTCTTGACCTTTATTGCTAAAAAGTACACCAAAAATCTTGGGAAGTTTGACAAATTCGCCTTTTGGGAACGAATTTAATAACGCTATTACTGTTCCCACAAGGATTACCATTATTGCTTCACCACTTAATAGTATAGATATACTGGCTCCTTTTAGAATCATTGCGGTAACAACAACTACTAATCCTCCAATCATACCTAAAACCAAAAATATGTCCATTTTTCTCCCCCTTATTATCACATAACCCCTCAATTAATTTAACATTTAATTTGTTTATTTGACACTGTCACTACTTTATTTACATGATATCCCACTTTATGCTTTGAGTTATGTATTTTCTTATAAAAATATAATACCATAATATTTGGCAATCGAAAACCTTATTTTTTCATCAATTTCGACATAAATGCTCATTAAATCGGTATCATCACTCATATTGCGGAAGTATTACTTATGTTAAATATTAGTTACAAATTAGTATAAAAATTACTTTAAGTTAAATAATAACTATAGATTACTTAAGATTAGGAGGAATAAACGTTGAATGAAGGATTAGTTGTTCTTGTACGTTCAGTTATCGCATTTTTTTCTTTGCTCATTTTTGCAAAGATACTAGGTAAGCAGCAAATAAGCCAATTAACATTTTTTGATTATGCCCTTGGAATAACAATTGGTTCTATTGCTGCTACTCTTACTACAGATTTGTCTAGCAGAGCATGGCCACATTTTGTTGGTCTTTTTACTTGGGCATTACTTGGATACCTTATGGAGTATATTACCGAAAAATGGCGATATATCGCAAAATATATAGAAGGTGAACCTGCAATTGTCATTATGAATGGAAAGATAATGGAAGATGTATTAAGAAAAATGAGATATACAGCCGCTGATATAATGGCATTATTAAGAAATAAGGATGTTTTTGATTTATCACAGGTGGATTTTGCAATTATCGAGCCAAATGGCCAATTATCAGTGCTGAAGAAACCTGATTATGAACCTTTGACCCCTAAAGATATGAATATCGTTAAAGCACCAAGCGGTATAAGTACAGAACTTATTTACGATGGAGTTCTCATAAATGAAAATTTGAGACAACTCAATAAGACTGAGAAGTGGCTTACTGACCAATTAAAGATGAATGAAGTTAAAGACATTTCAGAAGTGTTTCTCGCTACACTTACCCCTTCTGGCTCTTTGTACATAGATAAATATGCAGATCACATTAGGAAAGTAACAGATATTGGAGATTATAAAGGCCCATACTAATAAAAAGTTATGAATTGTAGTGGAAAAGTCTACGACTTTTCTTTAATTATGATGAGGCAAATTTTATAAAGGATCCCATCCTTAACTGTAAACCAAGGAATATGAAAAATAAGTGAGGTGATTTTTATGCGAAAGTTTTTAGTTATATCTATTCCCGTAATAGCATTAGTCGCTTTTGTATTGATTATGCTTAGTGGCGGCTTTTTGAAGAAACCATTAGGAAAAAATGATAACATTCCTGAATCAATACAATTAATTGCCCAAGATATAAAATCTGAAAACTGGGAGAGCGCAAATAAAAATACAGATAATTTATCAAACACATGGGATAAAATTGTTAAAAGAGTTCAATTCAGTTCTGAAAGAGATGAAATAAATGCCTTCGATACAAGTTTGGCTCGTCTTCGTGGTGCCATAACAGCAAAAGATACATCAGCCTCTCTTATGGAATTAAATGAGGCTTATGAACATTGGGATGGGCTTGGGAAGTGATAAATTATAAGTTATGAGTGACAGGTTAAGGATAAAGCTCAAGGAGAAAGTTTAAGAGCCAAAATGCAAAAGGAAGTTAAATTGTATACACCATTTAACTAAGTTTGAGAATCCAAATATAAAATTTGGACTCTCACTTATCTCACTTATCCACAAAAGGAAAATTTCTAAAATATATTTTTTGAAAATCCTGAAGGCTTTTCCTCCTTAATTCATAACTTATAACTCATAAGTTGGTTAACACTTATATTATAGTTCTTCACCATTAGTCTTTATTACATTTTGATACCAGTAGAAGCTGTCCTTCTTATAACGATTCATTGACGCACCTTCTTCTTCTTCACGATCTACATAAATAAATCCATAACGTTTTTGGTATCCATTTAACCAGCTTAACAAGTCTGTTATTGACCATGTGCAGTATGCTAGAACTTCGCAGCCTTCATTAATAGCTTCCTTTAATTCTTCCACATGAGCCTTTAAATAAGCTATACGATACTCATCATGAATCTTATTATCTTCAGTCTTCTTATCAAATGCACCTAGTCCATTTTCAGAAATAATTATTGGTAAGTCATATCTGCTTGTGATAGTTCTACAAGCCATTCTTATACCTATTGGATCTATAGTCCAATCCCAATCTGTAGTTTTTAAGTATTGATTTGGTGGATTTTTAAATAATCCTGGAGTACCACTAACTTGCGATGTTCCTTTTTTACCGGTTGTATTCATTTCAGCCCTTCCAACACCGTCAATTGGGTTATACTCGACAACTGCAGTTTGATAATAGTTTACACCCATAAAATCGACTTGTGCTGCTGCTTTCATAAGTTCTGCATCTCCTTCTTCAAAAACAGGTGCAACACCTTGTGCTTCTAAATACTTAAATGCAGCTTTTGGATATCTTCCATATGCATATACATCCATCCACCAGAATGATTGTATATCATCATAATCTGCTTTTGCTATATTGTTTATCGGATTACAATCTATTGCATAACTTGGTGAGAATGCAAAGCTGGCACCTATTTTCCCGTTTGGAACTATCTTTCTAAAAGCAAGAACTGCCTTAGCATGAGCTAAATTTGCATGATGATTTACTTGATAAAACATCTTTGAATCATTTTTCTTGCCTGGTGGGTGTATAGCCATCATCCAGCCATGAGCTGTAAATATATTTTGTTCATTTAAAGTTATCCAATACTTAACCTTATCTTTATAACGCTTAAATAATGTTACAGCATAGTTTTCAAAATCATCAATGATTTGTCTGCTTTCCCACCCATTATATTCTTCCTGTAGCGCTAATGGTAAATCCCAATGATATATTGTGACCATTGGTTCAATTCCATACTTTAAACATTCATCAATTACATTATCATAAAATTGCAATCCTTTTTCGTTAACTTCTCCTTTTCCCTTTGGATAAATTCTTGGCCAAGAGACAGAGAATCTATATGTCTTTAATCCCATTTCCGCCATTAAAGCTATATCTTCTTTATAACGATGGTAGTGATCAACAGCTACATCTCCATTAGTACCTTTAAATGTTTTTTCTGGAATTCTTACAAATTCATCCCAATTGCTTTTTCCTTTTCCTTCTTCTTCTGCTGCACCCTCTACTTGATAGGCAGCCGATGCACTTCCCCATAAGAAATCTTTTGGAAAACCATGTTTTTCTTTAAAATACATCTTTCATCCTCCTAACAACGTTTTATTCTTACATTTTTGATAAAAGCCTATCGAAAAAACAACAAGTAAATCCACCTAAATATTTGGATTTGTTATTTTCTTTCATAGGCCTAACTAATTCCCTCATATTAACACTCAAAAAACAATACTAAACATTAGCAAGACTCTATAAGTCTAGCCTATCATATACATCAAACTTTGTCTATAACTTTTGATATTTTAAGATATAACTTTATATAAAAATAACATGACTTTTACCATGATCAATAACGTTCTTCTATTATTCCGATAAATTTACTAATATATATTGACAATTAATATCGTACAAGTGTAATATTATTACAATATCATTTAAATTCTTAGTAAATCGATAGAAATTATATGGGGGAATAAAATATGAAAAAAAGAAATCTAGTTAGTTTATTATTAATAGGAGTATTAACCGCTACATCTTTATTAAGCTGTGGCAGTTCTGGAAACACTGCATCAAATAATAGTAAATCAGAGCAATCATCCACTACAAGTTCTGATGATTTACTAGCACAAATCAAATCCAGCGGAACTTTAAAAATAGGTACTGAAGGCACATATGCCCCTTACACTTATCATAATGATAAAAATGAATTAGTTGGGTATGATGTAGAGGTTGGACAAGCTATCGCAAAGGAACTTGGTGTAAAAGCTGAATTTATAGAAACACCATGGGATTCATGTATAGCAGGGCTAGATGCAAAACGTTACGATGTTGTTATGAATCAGGTTGGAATCACTGATGAAAGAAAAGAGAAATATGATTTTTCAACACCTTATACTGTAACAAGAGCTGTACTTATAGTGGGTAAAGATAATAATGACATTAAGTCTTTCAACGATTTAAAGGGTAAAAAAGCAGCACAGGGATTAACAAGTAACTTTGCAGATATGGCTAAAAAGTACGGCGCAGATTTAGTTGATACAGATGGTCAATTTAGTAAGTCAATAGATCTTATTGCAAGTGGTAGAGCAGATGCCACAATCAATGACGATGTTGCTTTCTATGACTACTTAAAGCAAAAACCAGATGCTCCATTAAAAATTGCTGATACTCTTAATGAAGCAAGTAATAATGCTGTTTTAATACGTAAAGGTAATGATTCTTTCGTAAATGCAGTAAATGATGCTTTAGCTAAATTAGATAAAGATGGAACATTAAAAAATATCTCTGAAAAATACTTTGGAAATGATGTTACAAAATAATAAAAAGGAGTATCCTTATGTTTTTTGACGATCGTATAGTTGAAATTATAAAAAGCTCGCTCTTTCCTATGCTTAAAGCTGGAATCATATATTCAATTCCACTGACGCTGGTTTCTTTTGCAATTGGACTGCTCATAGCTATTCTAGTTGCATTAGTTCAAATTTCAACCCTTAAAATTTTAAAACAAGTCACAAAATTTTATGTATGGATATTTAGAGGTACTCCTCTTTTAGTTCAGCTTTTCATAATCTTTTATGGACTTCCAAGTGCTGGAATAAAGATAGATCCAATACCGTCTGCTATAATTGCATTTTCCCTAAATGTTGGTGCTTATAGTTCTGAAACAATAAGAGCAGCCATATTATCAATACCTAAGGGGCAATGGGAAGCTAGCTATTCCCTAGGTATGACTTATATACAAACTCTTACAAGAACTATTCTTCCACAAGCTGCAAAAGTATCAATTCCGCCACTTTTTAATACATTTATAAGTCTTGTTAAAGATACATCACTAGCAGCTAACATAACAGTTACTGAAATGTTCATGGAAACTCAGAGAATTGTTGCAAGAACCTATGAACCTCTTGTTTTATATTGCGAAGTAGCTTTGGTCTATCTGATTTTCTGTACAATATTAGCGCAAATACAAAAGTATTCAGAGAAGAAACTATCTGTAGGCTAAAATTTTATGCCATTTTTTCTCTGCTGGGAGGATTTAACTATGGTTGAAATTCAAAATTTAAACAAACATTATGATAATATACACATATTAAAAAATATTAACTTGACTATTGAGTCAAATAAAACAACTGTAATTATAGGTCCGTCAGGCTCTGGAAAAACCACTCTTCTTAGATGCCTCAACCTTCTTGAAACACCTGATGAAGGCATGATAATCATGAATAATGATATATTGGATTTTTCTAAAGGAAATATAACAAAAACCGAAATAAATTCATATAGAAAAAAGACAGGTATGGTTTTTCAAAGTTTTAATTTGTTTCCTCACAGAACTGCACTTGAAAATATAATTGAAGGTCCTATAACAGTTTTAAAAATTCCTAAAAAGCAAGCAATAAAAGATGCTGAACTCCTTTTAGCAAAAATCGGATTATTAGATAAACGTAATAATTATCCACATCAATTATCTGGCGGGCAGCAACAGCGTGTTGCAATTGCAAGAGCTCTTGCGATGAAACCTGAAATACTGCTTTTTGATGAACCTACAAGTGCATTAGATCCTGAACTTGAGGTAGAGGTTTTAAACCTTATAAAAGAGCTTGCTAACGAAAACTATACAATAGCAATTGTCACTCATAAAATGTCTTTTGCACGAGAAGTTGCAGATGAACTCCTATTTGTAGATAAAGGAGAAATTATTGAAAGAGGATCCTATGATGCTTTAAATAATTCTGATAATGAAAGAATCCGGCAATTTTTAAACTTACTTAATTAGTATTAAAGGGAGCGTCGCAAAATGATTAAATTTTAATCAGGAGTGATGCTCCTTTTCGATTATTAATAATTTTTTATTACTCCTAAGTCCCAGGTAAGCTTTTGATAATCGCCATTCAAATTAGTAGTGCCTTGAATGAGAAAATCAACATGATTAATATCGTTTATCTCCATTTTCTGATTATATCCTGCACGTAGGATTTCACCATGTGATACGTTAGTTGTCCACTTATCTGCATCATAAGTTAAATTACCATGCCACGCCCACTTTTCAGCTACTTGAGTCCATGGTCCTCCAGCATTCTTTGATGTCCATAATTCATAATAGCGGCCATCTTTCTGATCTTCAATAATCATATAATATTGACCATCTGCAAGTGATTTATAAACATGTGATCCTTCGAAGGAATTAGTTATAGCTACTGTAGGTGCACTCCAGCCTGTTGGGAAATTAGCTAAAGAGGTCTTACGTACGTACAATTTTCCAGAACCATCACTTGGTGTATTATACATGTATGCATACGAATCATCACAAACAATGTAGTAATCCCATCCCATGTTTCCTGATATACCAAATGATTTTGGTCCTGACCAAGAATTAGGATCATCTATATTTTTTGTTGTAGAATAGGCTACCCCATAAGTTCCATCTTGATATACTAAATACCATAGCCCCTTAGGCTCATAATAAAATACCTCAGGTGCACAAAAATAGCTTTCTCCAATTGAACTCATATAATTACGTGGTGCAGTTTTAAGTCCTGAAATTGTACTTGCAGACGTCTGAAGCATCTGCCACCCTCCACTTTGATTTGCTCCTGTATAAAACACATGATATTTACCATTATAGTAAACAATGCTCGGATCCTTAGCACCATAATAATCATATGGTTTTGCTTCACCATGACGAATAACTCTTTCACCTACATGCCATGTCGGACTAGGATTTGCTGCTGCACTTGCTGCCGATACAAATGATGATGTTATTAGTACTAAACCAATAATAAACATAACACTTTTTCTCATTAATCTTTTCATAAATACATCCTCCTTAAATAATAAAAATTGGATTCATATTATTCCTAATCTCTCCTCATTCCCCCTTTTCCTATGGTATGTTATCTGTTTTTTGATGTCGAAAATTACAATGAATCATATCAATTGTAATTGCTGTCACAAACTTTATCTGATGATTATTAAAAGTTGATTTATATTCCTATGCTCTTCAATTTGTAGTCGTTTACCGAAGCTACTTTATCTCACTATATTAAGTAAAATATGGTTATATAACCTTTATTAACATAATTATATCATCTTGTAATAAAACGATCGCATTATCTTAAGCCCGATAATCGTCATCTCATGCAATCAAATTATAGATATATTGAATCACAAAATATGGACTAAGTTTTCACTTAGTCCACATGATGTATATTATAATGCTATAAAAGCTTATTCGTTATCTAAACTTTGCTTTCCTTGAAGCAGTTTAGCGGTGATACCAGATACAATAGGAACTGTTAGAATAATTGCAAAGCCGCCACAAACAGCATTAAGAATATCAATTGCGATGCCGTTAGAGTTTATCAATTGTTTAAACTGAACTTCATAAGAATACATCAATATAAATGAAAAAATTGACTCACCTAGAAATGCTAAAATAAGTGTGTTTGTCATGGTACCCATCATATCGCGTCCTATATTCATACCAGAGTTGAATAATTCCGTAAAGCTAACATCTGGTTTTTGCTTTTGCAGCTCATTGATTGAAGTTGCAATAGAAATAGCAATATCCATTACAGCACCTAATGAAGCAATAATAATCCCTGTAAATAGAAGATCCTTCACTTGCAGCTTGCTTTGACCAGCAATATTGAGCAGTGCATCTGTATCAGAGGATGTATAACCAGATACTCCTAAAATTTTGCTAAAAACAAGCATAAGGATAACTGAGATAATTACCCCAGCTACAGTTCCTAATATAGCAGACAAAGTTTTCCTGTCAAAGCCTCCCACAAGAAAAAGTGTTACGCAGGAAGTGACCACAACAAGTAAAATAGTTGCTTCAATAGCAGGTACACCATGAAAAAGCAATGGAACAAAAATAAATAGTACTGTAGTCAATGTAAATATAATCCCTAGCACAGAATGGAAACCACGCCAGCCTCCTACCAAACAGATTGCCCCAATAAAAAGACCGATAAGTACAAGCAGAGGAACAACACGATAAGGTGCAAACATATACGCATTTACAAAGGATGTGTCACCAGTGGATGTATTTACAGACACTACAATATTTTGACCATTATGAAGAACAAAATTTGTATCATAGTTAAGTGCATTATTAATTTGAAAAGTTTTTCCCTTATATTGTCCACTTCCTATAAGGACACTGACAATTTGTCTTCCACTATATAATCCAGAAAAACCTGAAGGGTTTATTGATTGCTCATCAATTGAGACAACCTTACCTGTTTCGTAATGCATTTCTCCGCCAGCTTCTGAACTATATGGGTTATAAATCGGCGTGTGAGAACTGAAAAGTACAGCCATTATGATATAAACAAACAAAACAGCAATTGGCCCAATAACTTTACCACCTATTTTAATTGATGAAATCCAATCTAATTTTACCTTCATGTCATTTCTCCTATTTCTATACTGCACTTATATAATAGCAGCGTAATTTTATATAACAAACAATCTAGTCAATATAAACTAGATTGTTTGATCTTTTTAAAGATTTTTAATACTTATTAATTAGTTTTTTGTAATTGTATAGCTATCAATTAGTGATTGATTATTTAATGTGTAATCTGTTGTTGCATAAGTTTTAATTGTAAATGTATTGTCTGTGAAAGATACATCAGAGTAAGATGGAACATAACCTTGCCATCCAACAACGCTGAAAGAATGGTCTGCGCTTCCTCCAACTGAATCGTTACTACCTGTATTAAAATCATAATATTTACTTCCTGTTCCAGTGTCAAGAGTAAAGTAAACTGTTCCTTTAGGATTTGTTACACTGTCTGGATAATCCTTTTTTGCATAAGTAGCTTTTGGATTTGTAGTTCCTGGTATAGAAGTAGTATTAGTCTTTTCTAAAGTTTCAGATGCTCCAGTATCAGGATTAATTACATTTCCATTAAGCATTTGAGCTGTACGAGTATAATAATGATCATGACCTTGTAATACAACATCTACATTATATTTATCCATCATCTTTGTCCAAGTATTACGAATTGTTAAAACTGGATCATCAATCTCATTCTTAGTATTGTGATTTGCTTCACTGTATGCAGATTGATGCCATACAGCTACTTTCCATTTTACATTTGGATTAGCTTTAATAGCTTCACTCATAAATTGATCATGACCAGCTGTAGCATAGTTATTTGCATTAAGTACCATAAATAAAACAGGGCCAGCATTAAACCAATAGTCACCGTCATTTCCATAGCGTGTAGCACCAAGCTTGCTTATGTTTGGTTGATTGTAATGATAACCGTAATATTCACCCATTTGATGATCATGGTTACCAGAAAATGCAGCTAAAGGCATACTCTGTATATAATTTATCGAAGGATCTGGATTGAAAAAGTCTCTATATTGATACCATTGTCCATCAGGCACACCTGAAGGTTGAGTTAAGTAATCATAATCGTTAATTTGATCTCCCATTGAAAATAGGAAGTTTAAATCTTTATTTTGAGTTACTAGCTTAAGCATGTTTTGCCAGCCAGTTTTATCATCATTTAAGTTCTTATGTCCGCCTGTAGCATTAGATTTAGCAGTTCCCTTAGAATCATCAAATGCACCAATTTGTGGATCACCAAAAGCGGCAAAGCTTACCTTATCAGTAGGTAGCGTAGTAATCGTATAAACTTGACTCCAATTACCTTTCTCATCACTTACAGAATATGAATATTGAGTATCCGGAGTTAATCCTGATACTGTAGCTTTATTTGAATATTCACCAGTTAGAGTGCCTGACGAAGCCTTTCCATTAAAAGCATTATCTCCATAGTTAGAAGGTTCTGGAGTTCCTTTAGTATGCGGAAGAACTGAATAATCCTGATTAATAGATTGTGTAGCTTTTACGGCAGCCTGATCTGCAGCCTGAACTACGGCAGAGTCTGGAAATTGTGTGCCATTCATTTTAGATGTAGGTGAAATTTTTACTTGAGTTTTTCCAGCAGCTTGAGTAAACCAAGCGAAATCAAGTTCCTTTGGATTTGAACCAACACCTGCATTAATGTTATAAGGACCTGCTACCTGAGGCAAAGAAAAACCTTCAATGCTTGAAGTTCCTGTAACAGCAGCATTAACATCTGCTATATAAGGTAGACATGCAGAAGTAGCAACCACTGCAGCTACTGCAATTGGAAGAATAAACTTAGTTTTCTTACTAATTTTCATATAATATGACCTCCTAAAATAAATAATTCCTTCTTATTAACGTTACTCCTTTGAGTTTAAGTGATGGTTAATATATGGTTAATTTTGCTTTAAATATTTTAATTTACCATTAATTCTCTTGAAATACTCCAAGCAGATGTTTTGATTCATGAAAACAAATAAGTTTTTAATTTTTTCAATTAAATAAGTCACACCAGTTTAACTTAAGTATTATCATATTTTATTTGTTTTCGCTGCTTCCCATAAGACTATTAGAAATCATGCCAATAATCACAAATATTATACCTATAATTCCAAAAGTATTTGGGATTTTATCACCAAAGACAAATATTCCTCCAAGTAATGTAAACACCACTTCTCCAGCTTGAGTTGATTCTATAATGGCCATTTTATGAGTATCTCCCCCAACTATGTCTCCTGCCTTAAAAAATAGCACAGTTGCAATAACACCTGAAAAAATAGCAACTATTAAAGACTGAATTAACTGTCCTTTACTTGGAAGTCCATCAAAAATTATGCCAAAGGAAGACAAAGCAAACCAAAATGGCATACTACAAAGCGTCATCCCGAATACTCTCTGAAAAGTAGTAAACTTATTTTCACATATCTCTATCATTTTACGATTTCCAAGTGGATAGGCAAAAGCTGCTAAAATCACAGGTATAATGCCTATACCTAATTGTGATACAGATACAGCCTTTGAATGCTCAATCTGCATTAGTAATATTCCAAATAAAATCACACTAGACATTAAAATAGACTTCTTAGGCGCTCTGCATCTTACTCTAGTAACTTTAGCCCCGGTTTGTGCATTTTTAAAAAATAAAGGTGACATAAGTGCTCCTGCAACTATTGTTATCTGCCATGTGCCTGCAACTAACCATGATGCACCATAAGCTGAAGCAAAACTTAGTGGAGCATAAAAGATTCCAAATCCTACTGTACTCCATATAATCCATTGAAATGTCCTTTCTTTTATATCTTTTAAAACATAAAATAATTCCTTTTTTAAAAAAACAATAACAGATAAAATTGGTAACATAAAAGCATATCTAAGACATGCGCTCCAAATCCAATTTCCTCCAGAGACACTCATTTGTTGATTTAATACAAAAGTGAATGCAAAGAAAAATGATGCAGCTATTCCAAGTGCAAATGCCTTTATCATATATATCTCCCCTTTCTATATGTTATATTATATATTTATACGTTATATTGCTCAATATATAATTTACTTTTCCTTTAGAATGCTATAAAATATATCTAGAAATTGCTCTTCCATAATGTACAAAACTATTGATTAATAGCAAGGAGGTTTTTATGGAAAATCTAAATTTGATTATAGGAAATAAACTTAAATATATAAGAAGTAAGAGAAATTTAAGTTTGGATGAACTATCTAAGTTAACCGGTGTCAGCAAAGCAATGCTTGGCCAAATAGAGCGAGGACAATCTAATCCTACGGTTTCAACCTTATGGAAAATTGCAACTGGACTTAAGGTATCTTTTTCTGTCTTTATCGATGAGAGTAATGATGAACTTAATATAATAAATCAAGAAGATATAATTCCAATAATAGAAGAAAACAGTAAAATGCGATTATACCCCATATTTCCTTTTGATATTAGTAAAGGATTTGAAATATTTACTATAGAACTTGAGTCTGGCTGTATTCATCCTTCCACTCCACATAATGATGAAGTTGAGGAATATATCCTAGTGACACAAGGCGAAATTGAGATGATTATAGATAATAAAAGCTTCAGATTGAAAAAAGGCAATTCTTTAAATTTTAAAGCAAACAAATTGCATACTTATAAAAATATAAGCGATTCTATAGCTATATTTCAGAATATAATACTATACAAAAAATAGAATAAAATGCTTAAAAAATTTTCTTCCAGCTTCACTATTATCTTTATTTTTTAATTTATTTCTCTAAACTTCAGTCCTTATATACCACGTACAGCATACATTTAACAAAAATTTTTAATTACAACCCTGATTTTGTTTTTCTCCTTATGTAACGGTTATCCGGCTTACATATCCAGTTTTATTTCCCGCTTCACTGCTTAGAATGAATACATCGTTGTTTTCACCTATAAATATTGTTCCAACTGTCGGAAGAGTTGCTGACAGTTCCACTCTTCCAAGTTCTTGCCCATTAAGTAAGTCGAGTACCACAAAATTATCTCTGCCGTTTTTATAATCATCTATATAAACCTGACCGTTCATTGCAGATATAGCCGGAGATGCACTGGCCTTTATATCTTCTTTTTCCCACAGCAGCTTTATACTTCCATCCTCGCTTATTTTATTTGCAGAAACTAGATTATTTAGTGGATCATAATAAACTACTATATTATTTATATATGTATCGCCGCCCACCATAAAGAAATTAAAGCTGGGGTTATCAGTTGAAAATGCCTTTGCCGACTGCACCTTTCCATTGCTAGCCTTTGTGGATTTTGTATATAAATTTAGAGGAGTTTTCGCCCCTGGAGCAGTATTATCCGCAAAAACCACCATATTGATTTCAGGCATCAACATTGGAGAACTTGCTTGTGTACTTTTATCATTTTTATCCCTGTATTTTGAAGTAAAGTCGTCATCCAAAATAAATCCACTATCAGTTATTTTGTACCTAGAACTTTCTTCTGCATTTACAATATAAAGATAATTATTTTCTATGGCTAATCTGGCAGAAGAAACCATTGCCTTTTGTTTTATATCTATTTGTAAGGTATCAGGATCAACCAGCAATAGGTATCCATCAAGTTCAGCATTATTTAAAAGATGGAAGCCTTTAAGCACGAGTTCCCCGTTATTTAGTACCTGGAGACCGTTGTAAGTAGTCCAGTAATTAGTTAATCTATTGCCTATCTTAGGTAAATCTGCACTCTTCACTATATCCATTTTCTCTGGATCAATTTTATAAAGTACGGACTGTGATACCGCATAAATATATCCGTCATCATGCATGACCAAACCGCCTGTATAATTAACAGTTTTACCTATATCCAATTTTAATATTGTCTTTTCCATAGTTGTTGAATTGATTTTAGCTACATATGAAACATCCTTACTAAATATATCTTTTAAATTATTAATCAAGATCTTAGATTTTGATATATCCTTCCCCTGCTCAATGGCTTCGGTGAAAGTGGTCATAAGCTCAGGACTGCCTCCAATAACAAAAACCTCATCCTTATTTCTGGTATATCCCCAGGTAGGCATATAAATTTTAGTGCTTGATACCTGAAGTTTACTCCTCTCAAAGTCCTTTTGAAGACCTCCAGAAAACACTGCATGTGAACGTATCAAATCTGCATGCTCACTAGGCCATATTGTATTAAAATAGCCAGATTCCAAATTATCTCTATTTTCACTTACTGCATTTAGCTTGTTAATTGTAAGTTCCTGATCCTTGGAACCTAGAAGTATTCTTCCAAACATAGCGATCTCCAATAACAAGAATAATGAAAAAAGAAAAATAACTATGCCCGAAATAGTTAGATATAACTTTTTAATTTTACTCATACCAGACTCTGCTCCTTCAATGTATATGCATGCCCAGTATCTCTTACAATAATACGAACAGCCTGACCTTGCTTAAGTAAATAAGGTACAAAACAACTTCCAACCTTTTCTGTTGCTTCAGTTACAAATATCTTCACAAATTAATCCACTCCAATCTAGATAGTTTGCTTATCAATGATTTTTATTTTATATTACTAATATCTCAGTATTAAAATAGCTTAACCACATTGAGACTATCCTATGCTTAATAGTAGTAGGATAATGAAATGAAAATAATTGTGTTCAGCTAGAATATAAGCCAAACATATTTAGAAATATTTTCCAAGAAAATTTTAAGCCATGTATAACATCAATAAAATCCAGGAAATCTGCGTTCTTCAGTATATATAACTCACTTTTATTACAAATAGGTACTTCTTCCCTTCACCTAAAACCAACATCAACCTAAAAGTGATATATCCTTGCCTGCTGTCTTATAAGCACTGGTATACAAATCAAAAAAATGAGCAGGTAATTACTTAGAGTACTGTCTAAGTGATTATCTGCTTATTTTACATGTATTGTTTTCTTATTTATCTTAAAAAGAATTGAATCAATTTCATCCAATCCACTACTGGTCTTTTACTCTCCTGTTCACTTTAAAGCCTACAATAAAAAGCTTGGAATAAAATGAGATAGAAATCTAAAAGGCGCTTATTTTTATTGTACAAAAATTATAATAACTGATTTAGCTTGCTTTCAGGCTCTTCACCATTCTCTACACGTTTTATATTATTTACAAAGAAATCATATCTTTTTTTGTGGAATTTCAGACCGTCAGGCATGCCTGCTGTATGGGGAGTAAGTATCACATTACCATGATTCCGGAGCTCACTGTCAATAGGAAGCGGTTCAGATTCAAACACATCCAGGCATGCGCCTAAAATATCCTTGTTTTTTAACGCATCTATCAAGTCTCTTTCATTTACAATCCCGCCGCGAGCTGTATTGATAAAAAGCGCGGTATTCTTCATTTTTTTGAATACTTCCTTGCTTATCAACTGTTTTGTCTGCTGATTCAAGGATACATGTACACTTACTATGTCTGATTCACTTACAAGAGTATCGAAATCCGTTATTTTTACAAAACCGTCAGACTGTACAACCGCATTTCTAGCATAAGCCAACACATTCATATCAAAAACCCTGCAAAACTCAGCTACTTTTTTACCGACGGCGCCCAAGCCAATAATCCCTATCGTTTTTCCACTTAATTCACTCCCTATATAATCCAATTGATTTTCATCCATCCTGTTTTTCATGAAAGCATCAAGAAATGGTATGTTTTTATAATAAGATAATATCAGTGCCATTACGTGCTCGGCCACTGCCTGTGCATTCACTCCTGCAGCATTGGCCACCCAAATACCTCGCTGTGTGCAGGCATCAATATCTACATTATCAAATCCTGCACCCGTCTGTACCAACTTTAATTTTTTTGCTATAGATAGCAGACTGCTGTCCACTTTAATATGTTCAGGTATGATTACCTGACAATCTTCAATATGATGCAGCATTTCTTTTCCCGGTGGGACAATTACAACGTCCCATTCTTCTGGAAAGTACCTTGTAACATTTAATTTTGATGCCTCTGTAAAATATCCGACTATAAGAATCTTCATTGCTAAACCACCTTTCATGCTATATACATTTTCGTGTACCTATTTATCTCTTTATTAACTAGATATAACTCCTTTCCAAAATAATTATCTCTGCAAAAAATATTATGATATAACCGGAAAATTTTCGATACTTATTTGCGAATGCGTCTTAGATAGTAAAATTCTGAGACAAGATTACTTGCTTCAAGTGCTGTATCCTCACCACCATGTACAACCTCATTTCTTTTATCATACATGTTATCTATCCAGTTAGAAGGAAGCTCCCAATATAGATGTCATAGTCATAAGTGAATCATTTATTCGATTTACAGCTTTTTCCAAGCTGATACGCCTGCTCAGGATAATTTGTTTTTTCGATGTCTTCCCGTTCGGTACAGCCGTTTGCAAGCACGATGCCGCAGTCCTGCCACTGTAGATAACGCAGTGTCTCATTGTAGCTTCCAACAACACCGTTCATGACATGCTCTTCTTTACCGGCAGCGGTTACCATCAGTATAGCTTTTTTATCTGCACCTTTCAGTTGATTGTTGATGCCATGGAAGCGGTCTATAGCCATTTTAATCTGAGAAGATACACCGAAAAAATACAGCGGTGTTACAAATGCGATCAAATCGGCGTCAATTAAATGTGGATATAGCCTTGCCATACTGTCCTGAAAAACGCAGGGTTTATCACCATGCTCACACTTATTACAGCTAGTACAAGGATGAACTCCTTCAAAGGCTGCATCGAATCGAAAAATTTCGTGTCCCGCTTCCTTGGCACCTTTGATAAATTTATCTGCAGGAGAGTGGACGTACCGGATTTACGTGGGCTCCCTGTTATTACAGTTACTTTCATTTCAAGTCACTCCTTTTATAAGAATGTTTTATCCAACTGAATATCAGTTGAATTTATATCAGTAATATTACACAATCGTATAAAGATTATTATACGTATGCACTTTTATGACGCATACTTTCGTAAAGGATAGTGTGAATATGAATAATGAATCGATTCAAAGGAAATCTAATATTGCTGATACTCCTTATGTGTACACACTTTCCATTTTAGGTGGAAAGTGGAAAATGATAATTCTTTATTTGCTATATGGTCATAAGGTAGTTCGATATAACGAATTAAAGCGCCTAATCGGAACGATTACTTATAAGACACTAAGTATACAGCTCAAGGAGTTAGAAAAAGATGGTCTTGTCACTCGCAAAGAATACCCACAAGTTCCACCTAAAGTAGAATACAGTCTTTCAGAAAAAGGAAGATCACTAATACCGATCATGGGTGCAATGTGCATATGGGGGCAGGAGCATAGATAACTACTTTTCTAAACAACAAGAATATATCCTTTTTTAGGGGCTCATACTCGATTATCCATGGATATTTATTTACATGTTACTAAGAAAATAAGCGATAATACAGTGGATATACTTGAATATATCTTAAAGGATACTAATAATTATAAAGATGATGCTAAGTAATTATATTATAAAAATTGCCGCCAACTACTTATTAGCGGTGGCAAATAGGTGGAAATGCTTTCAATTAGATTTACAAAAGTGTGATAATATAAAAGTTATTTTCCGGCATAGATATAAACCTTAACGCAAATATCTCTAGTTCTGCGTATTAGTACAATCCCCTAAAATCGTAGTATACTTCTTTAAATGCCTGATACATTTTTCCAATGACTGTGCATATGGTTCATTTACAAATATACCGGCTGTTGTTTATTTCTAATTATGAGACAATCAGTTTAGATCATGGATTTTTCCCATTCACGAAGTGTTGAAACCCCTGTCTTGTCAGCTAATGCTTCCATTCTACTGATCTCTTCTGCATTTAATTTAATCTTAGCAGCTTTTGCAGCATCTTCTACATGATTTACTGTTGTAACACCTATAATTGGAACTGTTCCCTTTGCAATAGCCCATGCTGTTGCAATCTGAGCAACACTTACATCATGAGCTTTAGCAATAATCTTCATTTCATTTACTAGCACTTCTAACTCAGTAAGAGCCTTATTATAAGAATTTGCACGTCCACTGCCTTCTGGGAAAGGATGAGTCTGATCATACTTTCCAGACAAAGCGCCCTGCTCTAGAACCATATATGAATAGAATGTAATACCATTTTCCTTGCAATAATCAATAATACCAGCTTTTTCAGAAGAACGGTGTAATAGACTGTAATGATTTTGCACAGCGGAAACCTTAAGTCCTGCCTCTCCAAAGATTTCATTTGCTCTCTTGATTTCTGATAAATTGTGATTAGAAACACCAATAGCCTTAATTTGCCCGGTTTTAGCAATTGGAATTAACTTCGGTATCCATTTCTCAAAATCCATAGGATTATGAATCCAATAAATATCAATCACATCTGTATGTAAGCGCTCCTTGCTTCCGTCAATCATCTCTTGAACTGCATCTAGTGAGTCATTTGCAATCTGAGGTGTAAATTTTGTAGAGATAATGACATTTTCACGAGGCTCGTTTTTTACAAAATTCCCCAAAATTTCTTCTGAAGCTCCCATACCATATACTGCAGCCGTGTCCCATAAATTCAATCCAAGGTTCATGGCTGTATCAAATACAGGCTTAAGATCTAATTCAGTAAGATGGTTACCAAAAACCTGATCTCCTCCTCCTGCACCAGTCCCCCATGACCAAGCTCCAAGTGCGATGTGTGGTATATTATTTTTATTCATAAAAAAACTCCTCCTTAATTTTACATTTTATTATATTGCGTAAAGCTTTATCTAATAATATATTATGGGTTATGCACACTCAATTAGGTGATACGATTATAATAAACTTGAGAGTATACTCTAAGTCAATGTTTTTTTGAAAATTTGAAAATTTCTCATTTATTTGCTTAAATTGTACTTTCCAATTTAGATTATAAGCCTCTGTTGCATATCATATTTGACTCTTACTCTTTTGCATGGTAATATTATCACAAACTTAAGAGTTTACTCTCAGACAAATATTTTTTTAAAGTTTTTTAGGGAGGTAAAGATGTACTATACAGTTAGCGAAATATCCAAAAAAATTAATATATCTCCGCATACACTTCGTTTTTATGCTAAGGAAGGTTTAATGCCATTTGTTGAACGCAGCCAAAGCGGGATCCGTATGTTTAAGGAGGATGATTTTGAATCGCTTTTTATCATTGAATATTTAAAAAAATCTGGAATGTCAATCAAAGATATAAAGGAATTTATGGACTGGTGTATGCAAGGCGATGAAACAATTGACAAACGGCTCAACATGTTCAGAGAGCAGCAAAAAAGAGTTACAGAACATATAGCGGAATTACATAAAACTCTTGATTTGATTAAATTTAAATGCTGGTACTATGAAACTGCACAAGCTGCCGGGACATGTACTGTACACGATTCCTTAAAACCAGAAGATATTCCGGAAGGCATACGCAATTTAAAAGAACAGATGGAAAAAGTATATTTTAACAAATAAATTGAAGTTCATATTTATATTAATTTTGTATTCTAAATACACTAGTCTATCTTAGCATAAAGATAAGAAGTATATGAGTTGCTTATCTTTAAATATAAACTCTGTGAAAAAGCAATAGTGTCAACATCAACTACTAATACCCATCAATCGTAGAGTTACGATTGATGGGCAATATTCTCTTTATAAATTTACAATAGTGGTACTTTTATTGTTTTGCTTATGTAATTTTGCGAAATTAAAACTTTAACGCAAATATCTTTATTTCTGCGTAAAAGTTAGGCCTCCTAAATCAAAAAATTCCCCAAAGCAACTTTGGGGAACATATAAAACACATTATGAAATTTTCTAAAAAACCTTCAAACCCTTTGATATCAGCCTACTTCTTTGATTAGTTTCGCCACAGTTTCCACATGCTTTGTTTGTAGATATCGCATATACAAGGTAACTCATACTAAATCATAGTACATCGTATTAACCTTTGATAATTGACACTTTTAAGGAAACTAAAAACTATTTTAAATTACAATATATTAAATTATATTTTTATACAATTTATACATGGACGGCAAATTGGTGGCAAGTTAATATTTTGCCACCTAATAATAAATAATCATTATAAAATATATATTTAAATGGTATAAAAAATCAATAATTATTAATTAAAACTATTTAATTAGTTGTCACTTTGTCACATAGTCCTAACATTAGTTATATCAATAGTTTTAGGTAGACAGGTTTATTAGTCACATAACTGTCACTTTAATATAAATTTAACTCCCCCTATTTGTTGTTATACTTCTTAAAGTATAACAACACCACAACGCCCCAATCATATGCAAAAAATCTGTAAAATGAAATTTTAGAATATGTTTTATGAATTATTTACTATATAATCTGAGCATAGGGGCTTTAGATTGTCCGCATTTCTTAAAATTCTGCAAAAAAACACATCATTCATTTCGAATAATGTGTTTTGGGGTTGTTACACAATTTGAACATTATGTACTAACATATTACATTAAAAAAATCTCTGGACTTAATAAATTTCTGAATATAATTATTTTTTAGGTGCAAATGTATTAATTATGTCCCATATTTTTTCTGGATTTGTTGTTATATTTTTACTTTTACAAGCACTACAAGATATCCCATCTGTCCATCTAAAGATATTTCTTTCATAACAATCTTCACAAATTGGATATTTTTTAAATGACATGTGCAATGCCTTTACAGCAACATCCCATGTTGAGCCATCAAAATTAATAAAATCTTCATCAGTATATTGTAGCAAACCCAATTGGTCACACCTTTTTTTGCTCCCTCTTCCACTATAATAATGATCTTTATTATCAATACCATATTGTTCTAGAAATTTACCTATAGCTTCTTGAGCTTTTCTTATGCATTCTTTATCATTAGAAAGTTTTAATTCTTCTTCTTTTTCACTTTCTTCCACTTTCTTTACTTCTAATTTATATTTCTGATATTTTTGAAGAATCAATTTACTTTCATCATCAATCCTATTCTTATCTGATTCTCTTTCTTCTATAATTTTATCTAGCTTTGCTATTGTATCGTATTTCTCTTTAAGAATCTGATCATAATTAACCAAAAATCCAGCTTCCTGTATTTTTTTTTCAAGTTGAATATACTGCTTATTTGCAAAATCAATTTTTTCTTTATATACTTTTTCTTGATCTATTAGTCTATTTATACTTTCTGTGTATTTTTTCTCAGTATACTCCAATACTCGAATCTTATCTTTATTAAATTCTATTTCTTTAAATATATTCTCTAAATTTGTATTTTCTTTTTGTATTTTTTCCTCAATTCCACATAAAACTTTCTTTTTCTTATTGATTTCACTTTCAATTCCAATGATTTCAGGAGATTTCTTTAAAGATAATTTATCTTTTATTCTTTTGGCTTGTTCTTCAATATTTTCACTTATATTAAGTTTTCCATATGTTAATTTGTCAATTGTTATTAATCCACTTCTTTGCAAATTTCCTTGTATTAACCTTGAATTGTGTGTATCTGATAACCACGAATATTTTTCTATATAATCTCTATAAATATCATTGCTTATAATTCTTCTTTGATGAAATTCTGCATCATGGAGGACTACTCCATCTGCACGACTTGAAGCTGTGACAATATAAAAATTATCTGAAAAATTAGTAATTAAATCTGATAAAATGCTTTCTTCATCACTTTTACTACTTTCTTTTAAATCATAATAAATAGAAGCATCAAATACACAATAGAATTCGTCATCATTATCAAGTATTGCTTCAATAACTGCCAATAAAGGCTTTATTGACATTTCTTTTGGAGTTACTTGTGAATACCACCAACACACATTTGTCCCATCAATTGTAATTATCTCCACACTTAACATCCCCTTTTGTTTTAATTAATCATAAATCTTAAACAAATTATTTCTATAATGCTATTTCCATATGATCGTTTATTAATTCTAAATTACCATTATACGTTAACTATAGCACATTTTATAAAATAAATCTTTTTAAAATTTCATTTAGGGAAAATTGTGTATCTAAATGGGGGCTGTGTGGTGTCAGTCCATTTAATAAAAATTCCACCGAAATAGGGGGGGATCAAAAGTCTTAGAGCTGTATAATTTTCTTTTTTTTAGCCTTGTCCTTTTGATGTATGTATCATTCACTCATGATCCCTGGATATATATAATTTTTTTTAAATATGATAAGATATAGTATATTGTATTTTATAGAAAGGATATCTTTATGAATAATTATTTCAAATACGAAGAAGCATTAGTTGATAACTTTATAAAAAATCTAGATTCCTCTGAAATTATTATTAAAGAAATGCCAATTAGATGGGGAAATATTGATGTTGTCAATATAAGTTCTAATTCATTACCCTTTAACATCAATCAATGTTTTTGTCTTAGTAAACCTTCTAATGCAAAAATATTTATGAAAATAAAAAATAAAAGACCAATAACTTTTGATACATTATTTAATGGTTTGGGTTTAAGCGAATCTACTTTTAATAATTCAATACATGAATTACTAAAAATTAATTTAATAAAAGAAAAAGATAATAAATACATAAGAAATGTTAATTTCAATTTTCCTAATGTTACCATATACGGTTACGAGGCAAAACTTCATAATTTTAATAAAGCATATTTTCAAGCAACTGAGAATCGAAAGTATGTAGACTATAGTTATTTAGTTTTTCCAAATGATATAGCAGAAAAAATTCACAAAAAATATTCATACGAATTAATACTAAAGTCTGTAGGCTTAATTGGTGTAGATACAGATAAGAATACATTGTATATTAGAGCTCAAAAAGCCAAAGAAATAAAATCATATATGCGATTATTACATTTAGTTAAGTCTCAAACTATCAGAACAGAAAAAGAGCAAATTACTTAGTCCCATCTTCTTTGTAATTTGCTCTTTACTTTAAACTATTGACGCTCTACGCTTAAATAGTACTATTGCTGTAATCCATACATCTAAATGAGAAGATGCTTTTTTTATTCTGTAACATAGTTCAACTGATGATGCATTTCTTATTAATATGTCGCTATAAAGTTTTTTTGCGTTCTCTATTAATTTAATAGTATATTGTATTTTTTGATTAGATTTATTAATATCCTTTACACAATTATTTATAGCTTCCCAATACTGTTGCTCTAAATCTACAAAAGATAATGATTCTAAATCGTCTACTACTGCTTGATCAAAAGAAGTACCTGATAAACATTTTATTAGTAAATCTTCATCAAAATTATTTATAATATCAAATGTTATATTAGTTAACAATGGGATACTTGTATATCTTTTTTTTCGTCTTCCAAATGTATCACTTTCTTCAAAACGTCCTTTGTTAAATTTTCTTAATGTATTAAACCATCCACTTGATACAATATCACAATCTAACATTGTAAATAATAAACTATTTATAAATGTATAACCTACTATTATTCTAAATCCTTCCTTCTTTAAAGAATGAACAAAATATAATACGTTAGCCAAGTTTTCTGGGTCGACCTCTTCATAATTATTATTTGAGGTAGATTCATAGCAAACAGTTAAGTATATTCCATTTCTTTCCTCAGGCTGTATATTATCAACAATTTCTTCTATCATTTCATCTACATCTGAATTACTATGGAATAAACTAAATGATATTAATAAGGATAAATATTGATTTTTATTTTCATAGTTTTCATAAAAATATGAGTAAATATCTAAAGAATAATCAAATTTCCAATCAAGTTTTTCTATATGAAATCCTGGAACAATAATTGCATCAGAAAACATTTCTGACTGTTTTACATGCGAATCAAAATAAGTTAATAATCTTTCTGATTTTTTCCTCCAATCTTTTCGTTCTACCTTCTGAGGATAATGCTCTAATTCTTCCAATTTTTTTAATAGGGATGTATTATTATATGTAGAATAATAAAACTGTGGATCATATAAACAATTATCTTTATTTAATAACTTATTATTATTAATGTAACTAATCATAGTATCAATACATTCCTCTCTTGGTGACAAAATAACGCCTTCTATTCTATCATTATCAAAAGCATTATCAATTTTTTTCCCTTTAGCTGCCCCATGTTGTGCAAATAACTTTGTCATATTCCCACCTCCATTGTAATAGTATCTAAAAATTCTCTGAATTCCTCCATAGTTTCAAATCTATATCTTCTTTCTACTTGTACCATTTTACACAGCAACTGATAAAATCTCCTTGTTGTTGTACTTTCTTCTATTAAATCAAAAAAATCATCTTCTATATCTCTATTTATATCTCTAAAAAAGTCTTTATGTGGATTGCTTGTTTTATTTATATATTTTTTTAATGGATTATATCCAAGTATAAACTCAAAACTTATTACTCCTAATGAATACAAATCACTTGTAAAATCCACTTGGGATGCATATCCTCTAAATTGTTCGGGTGAAACATAATCACGTTTTCCAAATACAAACCCAAAAGTTCTAGTCTTATCTCTATCAATCATTTTTATTACACCAGGATCTATTATCGTGTATGTACCATCATTATAAATTATATTATCTGGTGATAAATCTCTATGAACTATATTATTTTGATTTAGTAACGTTAAACTTTTTGTAATTTCATTAATAAATGAAACTACTTGCAAAAATAAATTATTACTCTCTAAATTATTACGGTTCATGTACTTTAAATGTTTATCCAATGTTATTCCAACTATAACTTCTTCAATAAGTAGTCCATAAAATGATCCATTAATTTTCAATGATTTTTCATTTGCATATAATTTAGGAAATCCACAATTATAATTAGAACATACCTCAACATATCTATTAAATGAACGTTGTATATAATGAGTAATTTCCATTACTTGCTCTACATCAATAGAATTATCAGAGTTTGAAAGCCATTCTATATAATCAGCAATACTAGAAAATTCATTTGCCCTTTCAAAACTTTCACCCTTGAAATCAGCTAGATAATTAAAAAACTTTGCAATGAAGATCTTTTGATCCTTTTCATCAACTACAAAAAAATTAAAAGATTGGCCTCTTTGATTAGGATTTTTTTCAAAGTGATATCCTTTTTTCCATAAATTCTCTTTATTTAAACATTCTTTAACTTTTTCTTCGAATATATTTTCCATATTATACACTCCTTTCCACTTATGATATATAATTATATCATAAATATTATTTAGTGTATTTGTTGTTTATTGTAATAATTTATATATTAAAATCAAAATTTTAATATATAAAGAGGCATAGTATTAAATACTATACCTCTTTTAATTACTATTATATTCCCAAAATGTGCCATAACCATCTTTAATTTTTATTATAAAATTCAACTAGATTCATCACTTTCTATTATCTTATTAATCATGTATTTTTTATTTTTTCATATAATTTAATATATTTATATAATGTACTTCTACCAATACCCAACACCTTAGCAAATGCTAAAGCTGACATATCTCCATATGCACCATCTTTAAACTTTTTGTATTCTTTTATAAATTCTTTTGATAGTTCTACCTTTGGTCTTCCTAAAGTCTTCCCTTTTGCTCTAGCAACTTCTAAACCTTGATTTATACGTTGAACTGTTTTCTCCCTCTCCTGTTGCGCCATATGAGCCTTAAGAGTAATGAATATATCAGCTATCATATTATAAATTGAACTGTCTTGAATCTTCTCCCATTCATTAAGGTATGGAGTATCAAGAGCAATAACTCTAATCCCTTGAGCCTTTAACTTCTTAAACTCCATTATTACATCATCAGCGTTACGCCCTAGCCTATCAATATCAGTAACGATTAATATATCATTTTCCCTTAACTTATACTTTAATGCATTAAATTGAGGTCTACTTTCAGCCTTAATTGTTCCACTTATTCTTTCCTCTATAATTTCATCAAAAGTAAATGAATTATCTTTAGCATACTGCTCTAATGTAATTCTTTGACGGTCTGTAGTTTGCTTTTCCTTTTGTGTGCTTATTCTCATATATCCAAATATCATAATCATCAATCCTCTTCATTAATTTATCTTATGATATTATTATAAGTGTCTACAAAATCACATTCAATTTTCGTAAACACTCTTTGAGCCTATTTAGTCTTATTTATAACCATTTTGCTACGTTGCAAAAGCCATTTTCTTCTTTATAATCTGTTTATGTAATCATCTGATTTATAGACATCTATTTTCATCTATACTTCCATGTTTTTGAAGTATAATCTTCATAGATGTATTTTAATATATCAGCTAAACTTCCATCTATATTTCCTTTATCTACAGAATTATTTAATTTATATGAAATAGTATCTATATAATATTTATCATCTTTAATCTTAATTGCAAGGGTGCAAATATCATTTATATTGCGAATATATTCACCGTATACATCATGAACATCTATTTTATCAATATATAAGTTAGCATTAATCAGTTCATTATTAATTATTTCAAAATAAATATATAAGTCGGAACCTAAATTTAAAATATTTTTACTATAATTAAAATAAACCTCTTCATTATGTAACTCTTTAGCCAGCTCTTTACTTGTTTTTTCTATATTATAAATTAATTCTAAAGAAACACTACTCTTTTGTTTTTTAAAGGTAATACTATTTTCTGACCTTGAAACTCGTTTTATAAGTTCATCTTTTCCTATTACCTTAACTAAATTTGCAATCTGACTCTCATATGTCTCTTCGTTATAATAAAATATAGTTATGTCAGTCTTCTTATTACTTCCTATTATTAATTCTTCTATTACATCTTTATCAGTTACATCTAAAGAATGTCCAAAAAAATAAATATTATTATGCTCATCACTTTTATTCATATTGTTCAACCAACTTTTATATTCAGAACCTGTTTTTTTATAAATCCTCTGAAAATATTTTTTAAATGCTATAAAATCAGTTTCTTTATTTATTAAATCATCATCTAAATACTCATCAATACCTATAATCATATTATTTTTCTCTTCTTTTAAATTAGCATGTCCATGTATATAATGATACTTCATAAAATTAATATTGTTTTTTAAATATATTTTGTTATATGTATCTGTATAATTAAAACTCAATACTTTATCAATCTCTACATTCTTTATATCCGGAGCAATTGTTTTTATATCTACATTATTAACATATACATATAAATATATCTCTAAAGCACATATTAATTTATTTAAATCATTTTTTAATCTATCTATTACTATTTTTTTATATTCTTCATAATCTAATAAGTTTATATCTCTGTGGTTTATTCCTCTATTTAGTAATTTATAAACCTTTCCCTCTATATTAAAGCATTTTTCATTACAATATGTACTTTTATTTTCTTTCGCTTTTATCCTATATTTTCTCATATAGTCTAAGCTTTGTATTACTTCAGATATTTCCGATTCAAAATCAATCCAAGTTTTCTTTTCTTTATCTCTTTTATCAACGAAATATTCTATCCAAATATTATCATCGCAATAGTTTTTTAAATTTTTAACATGATCTTGATTGCTCCATTCTTCAAAACCTTTTATAGTAAATGCGTCTTCATATAGTAGCATATTTTTTACATATTCATTGAAATTCCTTGGTTCTTTTTTTCTATTATTTACCTCATCAATATAAGTATTTTCTCCATTAATTACTATTCTCTCAAATTCTTTTAAACCATTTTTTCTATATGAACCATTTATTAAAATTTTAAACCCATATATAAAGTCAAGAAAGTCTTTATATTGTGTTGGTAATCCATGCTCTAAATCAAATCCATTTCCCACAACAAGTAAATTCATATATTCCTCCCCAATTTTAAATATTAGTATACTTATGACCTTATTATAATCTTATTTTATATCCTTTTTAAAATAATTACAAAAAGGTGGCAAATTTATTTGCCACCACCTTAAACAATATTATATAATTTTGACGATTCACCTTACATAGAATATACTATTATTGTCAGTTATAGTGTCTCCATGCGAAATGCTATTTTTTATTTAAATAAATATTATCCCCTTCACTCCCGGAACTTTTAGCGATCCTTTTCTATACTGTATAACTCTTTCAAATCCAGGCACAGATTTAATCCTATCAGTTACCCTTTTATGTAATGAATCTGTATTTTTAAGTTCTGGTAATAATTTAAATAATTCTAATTCTTCTACTAATGTATTCAATTCAATAAATTCACCTTCTTCATATTTTAATTTTTTATTCACATTAGATGTAAACTTATCTAATTCCCCCTTACGTTCTGCACTATCTTTCTTAATAATATCTGGTATTACTAATGCTTTATCCTTTAAATCAATCGCTCTATAAATGAAATATGACCATATTTTATCCATATTAGGTGCAAGTACCTCGCCATTAAAATTGTCTATTCTTTCATTTACAGGTATTGAACTTTGCCAATTAATAAATACCAATCTATTTTCAATAGCATCATCATAGCCACTAAATGAAGGCATATCATTAGTATCAATAATCATATCTAAATGTGTTAAATCTATTCCATTTTGCATTTTACCGCCTGTTGCTCTAGCATCTGTAATTGAATTTGATAGTATATGCTTAAATCTTCCTATGGCGATTGGTGCGTTATTTTTTTCTGCTTCTGACGCTAAACAAAACTTTTTATTATGAAGATTTACGATAATATCATCTCTCTCAGCTCCCATATTTCCTTTATGCGTTGTAGTTAAATATGTATACGGTATATGTGATATATCACCATCAAATAAGCCTGTTATTAAGTTTTTCATCATTGATTTACCACTTTTACTTGGCCCAATGTTTATTATTGCAAATTGATAATTTCTGCCACTGATTTTCATGGCAATAAAATCAAGAATATATTCGAGCCTTTCTTCCCCTAATGAATGATCTCTATATAACTTTAGTACTTTGTTTTCCATAAATTCTATTGCCTCGCCCTGGTCCACAAGATTATATTTACTTGCATGTAAAATTATATCTTCTTTCTTAGCTTCTCTTATAACTCCTTTCTTTAAATCTATTATCATACCATTTGCGGATACATATACATGATGTTGCTTCTTATGCGCGTTAATATCTATAATCAACCTTTCATCATATCCTACTAAACTTAAACACTCTTTTGCTTTTGCTGTGCTCTTCCATTTTTTAATTTTATTAATAGTTTTATAATATTCCTCTGTTGAATATTTTCCTTTTTCCCTATTCTCCTCAACTTGATCTTCACATGCTTTAAGAAAATTCCCATACAATGAACGTAGTTCTTCTTCTGTCTTTCTTAACCACAATTCTTCATTCCAATATAGAAATCTTCTTTCATCATCACAATTAACTATGTATCTTAAATTATCTTGTATCCAGCTAAAGAAAGCTTCAATTGCGTTACCTTTAAGATTTATTCTATCTATACAATTTAATTTATTGATTACTACTTTCAACTCATTTTCAAGTTCTTTTTTATCTGATAATAGCCATTCGTTTAAATCATTATACTTAGTTGGCATAAATACTTCATATTCAAGATTTAAAGCTTTCATTATTTTTATTGCTTTGTTAGTTGCTACCTTTCCAGGTGGTTGTACATCTTTCTTCGGCTTGTCATTATTAAAAGCAATTATGAACTTTACACCATCAAATTTCTCCCTATTAACAGTTAATAATTCTCCTAACTTCTTAACATTTACTACTGAATGTAATGATACAACTTTTACATTATTATTAATGCTTTCAACTGCCAGACTATCTCCCCAGCTCTCTGTTAATACAATTATATCGCCTTTTACTATATTATACCCTTCTACATAAAACTGATTTAAAAAATAAGCTGGTATACCTTTAATATTCCAAGTCTTCTTAGTTCCATCTGAAATAATTTCTTTACTATTTCTAGCTACCAAAAATTTTAGATTTTCTTCTTCATCATAGCAAGGAACTATATACTTATAATCTTTCATATTGGGATGGGATTTCATTTTCAACTCTGAATAAACATCTACTATTCCATTATTGGAAGAACCTAGTTTATATTTCTGTATTACCTCCTCTGAAATTCCTCTGCCTTTAAAATAATCTGTTTTAGTAGTATCTATTAAAGGTATTAGCCTATTAATATCTTCTTGGCTATGAAATTTATCATTACTAACTACTGGTTCAGCTAATAGTTGATCATCAGCTAATATCTCCTTAATCTTATTTATTAATTGCTCACCTTTTAATCCTTCTTTCTCCTGTAAGAAATCAATTATTGATCCTCCTTGTCCAGCATTAAAAGCATTATAAAGCCACACACCATCTTTAAAAGATATTTTAAAATTTCCTCTAGATTGTAAATCTATTGGATTAGGTTCAATGTTCCATGTGTCACTGCTCCCGTTAGCCTTAACTTGGCATGTTGAAACTATATAGTCTTTTAAATTTATCTCTCTTTTTGCTCTCTCGAATACATTGTCTTCCATTCTCTATATGACCTCTTTTCCTAAGTTATCTCTTAAAAATCTCTCTAATTCAAAATATGGAATTTTTATTCTTCCAAGTTTTAATCCTTTTAATTCTCCTCTATTTATTAGGTCATAGACAGTATTTGAATTTGTTTTTAGCGTTTTAGCCACCTCATTTACTGTTAATAATACATTTTCTAAGTTTGTATTTATCATTTGTTTAATCCTCCATAACGTTATATTTTTAAGTAATTTGGCTAATATATAGTAAGGTATCATCAGTTTTGTATCTATTTATAGCTAATAGATACAAAAAATATCGCTCAGTAACAATTTTATCTTACAATTATTTTTTAACGAAGTCAATCTTTTTTGTATCTTTTTTTATATTATTATGCTATAATACGATACATAAATTATCGGAGGTGCTATATGAACATAGGAGAAAAAATTAAAGACTATAGAAAAAAAGCAGGATTAACACAAAAACAACTTGCTGAGAGGATCAATAGAAAAGAAATAACTATAAGAAAATACGAAAGTGGAGAAAGAGAACCAAGAATATCAGTTATCGAAGATATATGCGAAGCACTAAATATACCGATTGATGGATTTGGTGAAGAATTATTCCAAATTAAAAATAATAATGATAACAAAGAAAGTAAAGATTTTAGAGATTCCTTAGAACTATTCAAAAAATATGAATCTAATTCAACATTTAAATATATATCTCAATCTGAATTAGTATCGCAATTAATGTTACTACATGGTTATAAATACGAATATTATAGTTGGAGTTGCCACACTGAAGAAAAAGCTTACGAAATTGATGAAAAAATACAAAGTAACACTTTACCTTTAGGTAAAATTACTAATTTAAATACAAATGAAAAATTTGATGTATCATTATCCGATTTTGAGCAACTATACAGTAATTTAAAGAATTTTATTGACTTTGAACTATTTAAATTGAAAAACAAATGTGACAAATAAAATGACATTCTATACATCACTCTCTATGCTTGTAACATCAAGCTTTTAAGACTATGTGACAAGGTGACAACAAATCTTATATAGTTTTTATTAAAATTGCGATTTTTCTAACCATATACTTATTATTCAACTAAGGAGGTACATTATGACAGGTTCAGTTAGAAAACGTGGAAATACATGGTCATATTATTTTGATCTTGGCAAAGTCGATGGAAAAAGAAAACGTAAGGAAAAAGGTAGCTTCAGAACTAAAAAAGATGCTGAACAGGCTCTTGCAAAAGCACTAACAGAATATAATAATGCTGGTCTGTGTTTTGAACCATCTGAAATTAGTGTTTCAGATTATTTAGACTTATGGTTTGATCAATATTGCAAAATGAATTTGAAATACAATACTCAACTAGCTTATTTTCAAACAATTGAAAATCATTTGAAGCCCGCATTTGGAACTTATAAATTAAAAGCTCTAAATAGTTTAACAATACAAGAATTTGCGAATAACTTGAAATTAAAAGGATATGCAAAAAGTCACTTGGTTAATATAATTACAACATTGTCTGGTGCTTTAAATTATGCAATTGAACCATTACACTTTATTCAAGTAAATCCTTGTGACAGAATCAAATATCCAAAATATACAGGTAAAAGGAAAGAAGTTAGATATATCATTAGTCCAGATGATTTCAATAAAATTATCAAGAGATTTTCCGAATCTAGTCCCTTTTATATTCCGCTTCTTATCGGATATTACACTGGATTAAGAATAGGTGAATGTTTTGGATTAACTTGGGATGACATTGATTTTGAAAGTAAGGTAATCACTGTAAATAAAATCACCGTTAAAAGAAATTATGGTGTAGATGTGAGGCAGGTTTTAAAGACAAAGGGAAAGAAGGAAGAAAAGTCCGCATGGTATTTTGGAAGTACTAAGACATTTACCTCAAATAGAACTGTAAAATTTGGTGATACATTATATAAGGCACTAAAAAAGGCCAGAAAGGTTCAACTTGAAAATTCAATAATGTATGGTGAATATTATACTGATATCTATATGAAACCAGAAAAAGATGAAAAAGGTGATGAAATATTTAGACTAATTGAAATTGAAAAATCTATTCCTTGTACTTTGCGAAAAGCTGATATGGTTTGTAGGAAAGAAAATGGTCAATTAGTCTCAACAGATTCCTTTAAGTATTGTTCAAGAGTTATTAATTATGAATTGAATATAGCGTTTAATTATCACTCTCTAAGACACACTCATGCAACGATTTTAGTTGAAAATGGTGCAAATATTAAAGGAATTCAAGAAAGGCTTGGCCATTCTGATATCAAAATTACATTAAATCAATATGTCCACAATACGGAATCTATGAAAGATGAATCAGTTGATATATTTGAAAGCATTGCCACCACGCTATAATTTATGGTGGCATTACGGTGGCAAATGCTTATATTTTGGCTTTATGATACCTTTAAAACAGCCCTATTCCTTGACTAATAACGTCACCGTTTCCACATGTTTAGTATGAGGAAACATATCCACCGGCTGCACTTCTAGTACTTTGTATCCCATATTCGCTAAGTACTTTAAATCTCTTGCTAAAGTCCCTGGATCACAGGATACATAAACTATTTTCTTTACCTTTGTCTTTCCAATGACCTCTAATAGTTTAGTATCGCATCCTTTTCTTGGCGGATCAACAACTATAACATCTGGACTAATTCTCTGCTCTATAAGCTCTGGAATTACCTCTTCAGATTTCCCAACAAGAAATTCTGAATTATCTATTCCATTAACTTTTGCATTAATTACAGCATTCTCAATTGCTTGCTCTACTATTTCAACACCATATACTTTTTTAGCTTTTTCAGCTAAAAATAATGTTATTGTACCTGTTCCACAATAAGCATCGAATACAACTTCATCTCCACTTAAATTAGCATATTCCAAAGCCTTATTGTAAAGAATTTCTGTCTGCACTGGATTTACTTGAAAGAACGATAAAGGTGATATGTTAAATTTATATTTGCCTATATAATCAGATATAGAATCTTCTCCCCACAACGTAACGCATTTGTCACCAAAAACCACACCAGTATTTTTAGCATTTATATTTTGAATTATGCTCTTTACATTTTTTACATCTGTTTTCAACTTATTAACTAATTCTTCTTTATGAGGGATTTCTTTATCAGTAGTAATCAATACAACCATTATTTCATTTGTATTATATCCTTTTCTAACCATTATACTTCTGACTAATCCTTGCTTAAAAAATACTCCATCCTTTTTTGCTGCTGTTATAGAATAAGCTTTCATCCATTCTCGTATTATCTTTATTATTTCATCGCTTTCTCTATCTTGAAGAAGACAAACATTCATATCAATTATCTCATGAGTTTTTTCACTGAAAAAACCTATAGAAAGTTCATTGTTCACTAATCCAACAGAAAATATACCTTTATTCCTATATCTATATGGATTTTCCATGCCTATAGGATACTTAACTACATCGCTTTTTAGTCCGCCTATTCTTTCTATACATTCTTTAACTCTATTATATTTGAAATCTAGCTGTCCTCTATAAGTAGAATGCATTAATGTGCAACCGCCACAAATTTCGTAATTACTGCATTTTGGTATTTCTCTTTCATCAGATCGTTCTACTATCTCTATAAGCTTTCCGTAAGCATAATTTTTCTTAACTTTAACAATCCTTATCTTAACAGTTTCATTTGTTAATGCTCCTTGTATAAATACTGGATATCTATCTATTTTAGCTACTCCTTCTCCTTCATATCCCAAAGAATCAATTTTCACTATATATTCCTTATTTTTTTCTAACACATACACACTTCCTTCGTTGTTAGGTATAACTGCTTAAAATTCCTTTCTACATTCTATCATATATAAATAGAAATTATAATATCTATAATAGGCCAATCAACTATATTTAATTTGTTATGACATAAAAAAAGAGCACCTTGCGGTGCTTAATGCACATTCAAAAAATATTGAGTCAATCTATTAACTTGATATTTTTTCATGTGCCTAATACAGAATCAGTTGCCATTTAATTCCATAATTACTCAAATATTATTCCCTGTTAAAAGCAATAATATACATTATATATTAAATTACTCATATATAATTGTTAATTTTTTGTTAATTTTTTGTTAATTAATTATTTATAAAAAGAGACTCTAGTGAAAATCACTAAAGTCTCTCTATGTATAAAAAGTTAAATTTTAATCTTATTTAACAACATCAACCTTTAATAAGTTAGTTGCTCCAACTTGATCAACAGGTACACCTGCTGCTATTACAACAGTATCTCCTGATTTAACAAATTCATGGTTTTTAGCTATTTCAACTGATTTTTCTAATAATTCATCAGTTGATACCATCTTATCAGCAACTATTGGATATACACCCCATGAGAATGCTAATTGTCTAGCAACTACTTCATCTGGAGTAACAGCTATAATTGGACATTCTGGTCTACATTGAGAAATTCTCTTTGCAGTTGCTCCTGTTTGAGTTGAAGTTATTACAGCTGCTGCTTCTAATTCGTTAGCTGCATTACTAGCTGCTCTTGAAATAACTCCTGCAATAGCTGGAACGTGTGATTTAGCTTGAGAAACTGCCACTTTATATTTTAAAGATTTTTCAGTTTCTTCAGCAATTTTAGCCATTGTAGCTACAGCTTCTACTGGATAATCTCCATTAGCACTTTCTCCTGATAACATGATTCCATCAGTACCATCTAAAATAGCATTAGCAACGTCTGAAACTTCTGCTCTTGTTGGTCTTGGATTTCTCATCATAGAATCTAACATTTGAGTTGCAGTGATAACTGGTTTTCCAGCTTCATTACACTTCTTAATCATCATCTTTTGAACTGCAGGTACTTGTTCTATTGGAATTTCAACTCCCATGTCTCCTCTAGCTACCATTAAAAGGTCTGATACTTCTAAGATTTCATCTACATTATCAACACCTTCTTGATTTTCGATCTTTGAACAAATTAATATTCTTTCTCCGCCGTTTTCATCAAGAATCTTTCTAATAGTCTTAACGTCTTCTGCTTTTCTTATGAATGAAGCAGCAATCATAGTAACTCCAACTTTACATCCAAAGATTAAGTCTTCTTTATCTTTTTCAGTAAGTGCTGGTAATTTAATTGAAACTCCAGGTACATTTACTCCTTTATGAGTTGCAACAAATCCAGTGTTTTGAACTTCACACTTTATAGCATTTCCTTCAACTGATTTTACAGTTAATCCTACTAAACCATCATCTATTAAAATAGTGTTTCCTGGTTTTACGTCATTTGCTAATCCTTCATAAGTAACAGCACATTTAGTAGTGTCACCAATTACTGACATATCTCCAGCATATACTGTGAATTCAGCGCCTTTAGTTAATTCAACTTTCTTTGGCTCAAATACTCCTGTTCTGATTTCTGGTCCTTTAGTATCAAGAATTATAGCAATTTCTCTATTTAATTTCTTTGATAATTCTTTAACCTTTGCAATTCTTCCACCGTGTTCTTCATGATCTCCATGTGAAAAATTATGTCTTGAGGCATTCATTCCTGCAAGCACAACCTTTTCTAATATTTCAATATCTTCACTTGCTGGACCAATAGTACAAATCATTTTAGTTTTTCTCATTAAACTAACACTCCTCTTTCTTGGATTAATTTATAGAATTTATATAAATAAACTATAAGCTAAATAACTATTATGATAATATCTGAGCCACATCATATAACTCTTTATCAAATTTACTTTCCATGTCTAGAGCTTCATCTATATCTTGGTCAATTATTTGATTATTTCTAATTCCTATTACTCTTGAAGTTTTTCCTTCTAGTAGTACTTCTATAGCTTTTGCTCCCATTCTTGAAGCTAATAGTCTATCTGTAGCACTAGGACTTCCACCTCTTTGAATATGACCTAAGATTGTTGCTCTTGCTTCAATTCCTGTTATTTCTTCAACATACTTTGCAAGTTCAAATGCTCCACCAATTCCTTCTGCAAGAATTATTAAGTTATGCATCTTTCCTCTGTTTTTACCTTCTAAAATAGTTCTGCAAAGTTCATCTCTGTCAAATTCCATTTCTGGAATTATAATTGCTTCTGCTCCACCGCAAATACCTGCATATAAAGATAAGTCTCCGCAATCTCTTCCCATAACTTCTACAATTGAAACTCTTTCATGTGAAGTTGAAGTATCTCTAATTTTATTTATGGCATCTACTACAGTATTTAATGCTGTATCAAAACCTAAAGTAAAATCTGTATAAGCTAAATCATTGTCTATAGTTCCTGGAAGACCTATTGTCTTTATTCCAAGCTTTGATAATAATTTTGCTCCTGTAAATGATCCATCTCCACCTATAACTACTAAAGCTTCTATTCCATAAGCTTGTAGTATTTTAGCAGCTTTTTTTCTAACTTCTTCGTTCTTGAATTCAGGACATCTAGCAGTTCTTAAGATAGTTCCACCTCTTTGGATTATATCAGATACAGAGTTTCTATCCATTTTAAATAATTCTCCATTGATTAGTCCACTATATCCTCTTTGCACGCCCATAACTTCAATTCCATTATAAAGCGCAGTTCTTACTACCGCTCTAATTGCAGCATTCATTCCTGGTGCATCTCCACCACTTGTTAACACAGCTATCTTTTTCATAATATATATTTCCTCCTTAAATACCTTTAAGGGACCTTTGGAGACCCTTATGTACATAATTTAACCATTTTTCATTAACCAAGATTAATTGTACATAAAATTGATCGAATTATCAATCATATTTAAGCAACTTCTGATATAATTCTGAAATAATTGTCTTAATTTTATGAAAAATCTTATATCTTGAATAATCTATTTATTCTTTTATTTATTTTTATACATATTATTCATAATTTTTACTATTTCATAAATTTATATACAAATATTTTTAAATATATTAACTACTTTTTAGATAACAATATTACTATATGTGAATATAATCACTCCTTATATTATAACCAATAATCGATAAATTTATATAAATTATTATTATTTTTGTCACTTTAATTTTTGTAATATTTTTCATTTACCTATTTAATATAATCCAGCTCTTTATTTGCAATTAATTTATAATTTAAGCACATGAAATGAAATAAAATAACAAGTCCAAAACTAGCATGATTGAAAATATCCTACTAGGTGGACTTGTTATTTTTTGATTATGTCTTGTTTATGAATCTAATACTTTAACATTCTCTTCTCCCAATGTTCCTCTAAGCAATGTTGTAACATCACTATTTAATGAAACCCATCGATCCCTTGGCACCCTGAACTTTTGTTTTCCTTTATTCTCAAATATATAAATAGGTGTATCTCCCAAATAATCTAAAACTAATATTTCTTTGAGCTTTTTATTTAATTCTTTAGCTGCTATTGTGTCCTCAACCCTTAAATATATTTTCGAACTATTTATCTTTTCTAAAGGTTCTATGTTTTCACATATTAACTTAGGCTGCTCATCTTCCTTTAAGCTTAAACGTCCTTTTATTATCACCAGGCTATCAGTCACACATAAATCCTTAACTTTTTCTAGTGTTTTAGGAAAAACTATTACTTCTATTGTCCCTGTTAAATCCTCAAGAGTTAAAAAAGCCATTATTGAATTATTTCTAGTTATCTTTTGATTAACACTTGCAAGAATTCCTCCAAGAATTACCCTATCATTATCCTGCAGAGTATCCTCTCTATTAAATATAGCAACCTCTGGCATATCAGCCTCTAATGTATCATCAAGGGTTTCTTGTCCTATGAATATCTTGGATATTTCATTTGTAGTCTGCATCTTTAAGCTTTGTGCATAATCATCCAAAGGATGTCCTGTAATATAAAGTCCAGTCATTTCCTTCTCCATTGCTAATAGGTTTCTTTTATCAAACTCTTTTATATTAGGATAATTAACCTCTGGATTCTTTAATTCCTCGCTTGCAAATAAACTTATCTGTCCATCAATATTTCTCTTCTTATCGCTTGATATATTGTCAATCAGTTTTTCATGAACTGCCAGCATCTTTGATCTAAAAACATTAAAGTCATCTAAAGCTCCTGCTTTTATCAGACATTCAACTGCACGTTTATTTATTGCTGATGTGTCCATTTTATTTATAAAGTCTACAAGAGATTCAAATTTTCCTTTTTCTTCTCTTGCCCTTACTATACTGTCTACAACATTAGCTCCAACATTTTTTATAGCAGCCATACCAAACCTAATTTTATCTCCCTTAACTGTAAATCTTGAATAACTTTCATTTATGTTAGGAGGTAATACTTGTATCCCTAAGTTCTCCGCCATACCAATGTAATATGCTACCTTTTCATCTCTTCCCATAATCGAATTCAGCGTAGCCGCAATCATCTCTACTGGATAATACTTCATAAGATATGCTGTCTGATACCCTACAACTGCATAAGCTGCTGCATGAGACTTATTAAATGCATAAGATGCAAAATCCATCATTGAGTCAAAAATCTTATTTGCTGCTTCTTCAGAAATACCATTTCTTATACAGCCTGGTACCACCACTTCACCATTCTCAACAATACCATGAATGAAATTCTTTCTTTCCTCTTCCATGACTTTATGTTTTTTCTTTGACATAGCTCTTCTAACCATATCGCTTCGTCCCATGGAATATCCAGCTAGATCTCTAACTGCCTGCATTACTTGTTCTTGATATACTAAACATCCGTAGGTTACCTTTAATATAGGTTCTAACTCTTTAGTTAGGTAAGTAGCCTTTTCCGGATTTTTCTTTCCCTCTATATATCTTGGTATTTCAGCCATTGGGCCTGGTCTATACAGGGAGATTCCTGCAATTATATCCTCAAATGAATCTGGCTTTAATTCTTTCATAAATGCAGTCATTCCTGGTGATTCTAATTGGAATACGCCCGCTGTATTACCTTCTCCAATCATCTTATAAATTTCTTCATCTTCAAAATCTATCTTATCTAAATCTACATCTGTTCCTCTATTTTCCTTAATCATTTTAATAGCATCATTCATAACAGTTAATGTTCTGAGCCCTAAGAAGTCCATTTTAAGTAATCCAAGCTCTTCTAAAGTATTCATACCAAATTGAGTTACTATCATTTCATCATTCTTCTGTAGTGGTACATATTCAACTAAAGGTTTTGAAGCAATAACTACTCCTGCTGCATGAGTTGATGAGTGCCTTGGCAGCCCTTCTAAGTCCATAGAAACATCTATTAGGGTTTTCACCCTTTCATCAGTATCATAAGCTAATTTAAGCTCTGGATTTAAATCTAAAGCCTTTTCTATAGTTATTCCAAGCATTGTTGGTATCATCTTAGCAATTCTATCAACTTCAGCATAACTATAATTCATAGCCCTTCCTACGTCTCTTATACATAATCTTGCTGCCATTGTACCAAAAGTTATTATCTGTGAAACATTATTTACTCCATACTTTTTAACAACATAGTCAATAACTTCTTCTCTTCTTTCATAACAGAAATCACTATCGATATCGGGCATAGATACTCTTTCTGGATTTAAGAAACGCTCAAAGATCAAGCTATATTTAATTGGATCTATTTTAGTAATTCCAAGTGTATAAGCTACTATAGAGCCTGCCGCCGACCCCCTGCCAGGACCTGTTGGAATTCCACTTTCATATGAGAATCTAATAAAATCCCAAACAATTAAAAAGTAATCAACATATCCCATCTGTTTGATTACACCAAGTTCATACTCTAGTCTTTCAACATATTCCTTAGCATCTTCAAACTTTTCTGTGAGATTATTAATTTCATTATAATTTAAATCATTATTTCTTATATCTTCAAATACATCATATCTTTCTATTAAGCCTTTATAGCAAGTATCCCTTAAATACTCATAAGGATCCTGCCCCTCTTCTAATGGGAACTTAGGCAGCTTAGATTCATGGAATTTATAGTCATAACCGCATTCCTCTGAAATTTTAACAGTATTCTCTAATGCTTCTGGTATATAAGAAAACATATCCCACATTTCTTCTGCTGATTTCAAATAAAACTGATCTGATGGATATCTTCTTCTATGAGGATCATCTATGGTTTTAGCTGTTTGTATACACATTAAAACGTCATGAGATTTAGAATCTTCTTTTTTTATGTAATGAACATCATTGGTTGCCACTAATGGTATACCGGTCTCTTCTGCTAACTTAATATTCGCTTCATTCACCTTTTGCTGCTCTTCCATACCATGATTCTGCAATTCAATGTAAAAATCTCCATTAAATATTTCTTTGTATATTAAAGCTGTCTCTTTAGCTTTTTCATAATTATCCTTAAGATGATATGATTGTACTTCCCCTCCCAGGCATGCACTTAATGCTATTAATCCTTCACTATGATTTCTTAGATATTCATGATCAATTCTTGGTTTATAATAAAACCCTTCTATTGATGCTGTTGACACTATTTTCATTAAGTTTTCATATCCAATTTGATTTTTGACTAATAAAACCAAATGGTAAGTTGAGTTTTCCTTATCAGGCTGCTTTATATGCCTAGATTTAGGTACTACATATACTTCACATCCTAAAATAGGCTTTATATCATTTTCCTTTGCTGCTTTATAAAAATCTACAAGCCCATATAAAACTCCATGGTCAGTTATGGCAATGCTCTTCATTCCAAGTTCTTTTGCTCTTTTCATTAGATTGCCTATTTTTCCTGAGCCATCTAGCAAACTATATTCTGTATGTAAATGTAGATGTACAAATTCCTTTTCCATTAAGCTCCTCCTTTCTTCATGATTATTTATAATTTTAAAATATTCAACTTATCTACATATTAATTATAACAATGTACCTTGTAATTGTCATTTATACATATGCAACTTTTAAATATGACATAAACCTTACTATCTTAGGCACAATCAAATAAATAATAAGTCCATTTGCCAGCCTATTTTCCATAATCCTACGGCGACAAATTAACCTAATAGCCCGCTATGATGGCAATTTGTCTTCTTGCCTGATGAAAAATATCCATGGCAACTTTAGACTTGTTATTTATTTTCATGTGCCTTAATTATATATTTTTTAAGTAAAAAATAATAATCAGTTTTAAACTATAATTACTTCTAATACACCACTTCTATCCTTATTCACAAATCATAACTAAATTATGTCCTAATTTTATTATTTTTAGATATTTTATATGGGCTATTGCAAAGCAAAATCCATATTTAACTACTCTAATGATACATAAAATCAGACTACAGCACAGTAATTTCATTAAATTACTACCCTATAGTCTGATTTTTATTAATTACATATATAATTTAACTAAATTTGCTATAAAAATATAAACTTCGATTTTTACTTATCATTTAAAAATCTAGTGTTTTACTGTCTTCTAAATATGATCCTATAACTTTCTTTACTTTTTCAACATGAAATTCATTCACATCATATGACATATAATCTTCTTTGTTATTAAATCTTGTTATGATTCCTACATGGTAGCTTCTATCACTTTTCACTACATCAACACCTACTTCTAGATGTTTTAATTCCTCAATTTTCCCATCCATAGATGATAAGGTTTTTGCTACAAATCCTATGTTTTCTGTTGTTGGTTCCTTTAATTTAAAAAGTACAATATGTGTAAACATAACACACCTCCATTTATTTAATTTACAGTTTACAATGCACAATTTACAGTTTTTGTTTCTAAATTGTGAACTTACAACTGTAAACTGCATTAAGTTGTTTGTCTTAATTCTTCTGCTATTTTTTCTATTTTTCTTAATCTGTGATTTATTCCTGACTTTCCAACTGGTGGATCTAGCATTTCTCCTAATTCCTTCAATGACTCATCTGGATAATTTAATCTTAATTCTGCAATTTCTCTTAAATTATCAGGTAATCTTTGAAGTCCTATTTGAGACTGTATTAATTTTATGCTTTCAACCTGCCTTACAGCTGCATTTACTGTTTTTGAAAGATTTGCAGTTTCACAGTTAACAAGCCTATTAACATTATTTCTCATTTCTTTCATTATTCTTATATTTTCAATTTCTAATAGTGAAGAATGAGCTCCAATTACATTAAGTAAGTCTACAATCTGTTCGCCTTCTTTAATGTATACTATAAAACTGTTTTTTCTTTGTATTACTTTCGAATTTAAATTAAACGTATTAACTAAATTTGATAAATCTCTAGCATATTCTTCACTATGGGTTACAAATTCTAAGTGATAGGTCTTCTCAGGGTTGCTTATACTTCCTCCACCTATAAATGCTCCTCTTATATATGCCTTTTTTATATCATCATCTTTAAATATGTGCTTTTCTATTCTATAATCCAAGCTCATTATTCCATCAATTTCTTTAAGTATACCAGTTTCACTTAACAGCCCTCTGACACCCATTTCTTCCGAAATCACAACCATATAAATATTATTCTTTTTTAATGAATTACTTTTTTTAACCATTAATTTTGAATGAATATCAAAATGTTCTTTTAAAAGTGTAAAAATTAATCTAGCACTAGCTGGATTTTCCGTGGTCATTTTAAAACTTAGTCCACTTCCACTAAAAGCTAATGTGCCACTAACCTTCATTATAGCTGATATTTCTGCTAAGGCTTCTTCCTTGGAAATATCTATATATCTACATACTTCTCCTTTAACTTTAGATGAAAATGACATTTCGTTTCCTTCCTTACCTTTAGTATTATGATTCAATTAACAATTTGCAATGGACAATTATCAATTTAGGAACAAAACCTTGCAGATTTTATAAATATATTTCAATGAAACTCCTATGAGAGTTTCATTAGTAATTATCAATTGTTCATTGTTTATTGGTAATTATTAGTCTATTTCGTGCCCTTTTTCCTCTCTTATTCTCTCTTTTATACGCTGTGATAAATACATATATTCTATGATCTTCTTTTTATCATATAGAAGCTTCTTTTCCATAATTGTATCTGCTAATATTTCTGCTAATTTATCAGAATCATGTTTTACTAATCCATTTTTTATTTTTACTAAATCCTCACCAACTATTTTTATGCCTAAGCTTATTATATCTTCTCTATCTAATTTAACAAGTTCAGCTCCATCTTTTTGGTATTTTTCCTTTAACTCATCAGTAATTTCACCAGTATTAGCAATTACATAATCTACAATATCTTTTCCACCATATTTTAATAGAACTTTTAAGTGATCAGATACTTTAAATCCTGTAGTTTCTCCAGGCTGAGTCATTATATTTGATATATAAATCTTAACTGCATCACTTTTTCTTACTGCTTTTGCAATATCTTTAACCAATAAATTAGATGTTATACTTGTATATAAACTTCCTGGTCCCATAACTATAGCATCAGCTTCCTTTAATGCTTGCAATGCTTCTGGAAGCGCCTTTGCGTTTTCTGGAACTATCTTTAATTCTTCTATTCTGGAATTTTGCTCAATAGCCTCTTCTGGAATCTGAGATTCACCTTGTACTATTTTGCCATTTTGAAGTTTTGCAATTAATTGCATATTATCTAGTGTAACTGGTATAACCTTCCCAGTTACTGCAAGTACTGAACTCATTTTTTGGACTGCTTCTTCAAAATTATCAGATATACCTGCCATAGCTGCCAAAAACAAATTTCCAAAGCTTTGATTTTTTAATCTTCCATCTGAAAATCTATATTGAAGCAAGTCTTCCATTATAGGTTCGGTATCAGCTAATGCCAAAATGCAGTTTCTTATATCTCCTGGTGGAAGCATGCCCAAATCTTCTCTTAAGTCTCCAGAGCCGCCGCCATCATCTCCAACAGTTACAATTGCTGTAATATTAGAGGTATAGTACTTAAGCCCTCTAAGCATTGTTGAAAGACCTGTTCCTCCACCAATTACAACTATTTTAGGCCCTTTTACTAATAATCTTTTTTCATATATTAAACTTTCAATTTTTCTACTGTCTAAAGATACCTTTAAATAGCCTCTATTTACCAATGCAATTATAGACCTCATAGTTTCTGTAACCGCAATATATAAAACAAAAACTCCTGTAATATTTAAAGATATATAAAAGATTAAATAATACCAATTATATACTCTGTGATTTACAAGCTCAGTAAAGCCAAATGCTATTAACAAAATACCAAAAACTCCAAATGCCAGCCATCTTTTTACTCTAATTCCTACTTTAAGCCAATCACGTATCCTCATAGCTTCTTTTCTCCTTTATGAAGATCTTCAGCTACATCCCTGTGTTCTATTTTAGAATTATAGCTTTCATTATTCAATCTCTCATAAACCTCATTAGCAATTGCAACAGATCTATGCCTTCCACCTGTGCATCCTATAGATATTATTAATTGTCTCTTTCCTTCTTTAATATAGTTAGGAATTAAATACTTTAACATATCAATTAATTTTTCTATGAAATTAACTGTTTCTGTTTGCTTTAATACATACTCCTTAACTGGTTCATCATTTCCTGAATATTGCTTTAATTCTGGAATATAAAAAGGATTTGGTATAAATCTAACATCAAAAACCAAGTCTGAATCTACAGGTATTCCATATTTAAAACCGAAACTCAATACTGTAATTGATAGCTGTTTTTCTGGATACGTATGATTTCCATAGGTTTTATTTATCTTTTCTCTTAAATGTCTAATTTCATACTTAGAGGTATCAATAATCATATCTGCAGCATTTTTGATTTCTCTTAGTTTTTCTCTTTCTTGTGTAATACCAGTTAACACTCTTCCATCTGGTGATAACGGGTGACTTCGTCTTGTCTCTTTAAATCTCTTTATGAGAACTTCATCACTTGCCTCTAAAAATAATATTTCATATTTAAATTCATTCTGTTTTAAATAGTTTAGAGCTTCAAAAAAATCATCAAAGAAAACTCCGCCCCTAATATCTATAATTAACGCTACTTTTTCAATGCTTCCTCCGCTTTGCGTACATACTTCTGCGAACTTTGAGATTAACTTTGGTGGAAGGTTATCTACGCAAAAATATCCTAAATCTTCTAAGGTCCTTGTTGCTTCTGTTTTTCCTGCTCCTGATAATCCTGTAACTATAACAAATCTCATATCACACACTCCCTTTTGCCAAAGATACTTTTAGATATATGTTCTCATTATCTCTTAATACTCTGAATCTTAATATTAAAATTATATCATACTATCTTAATTAAATCACAAAAACTCCAAACTCCTTGAGTCCTAATTTTCATGTGCTACATGCTATTTAAAACTCCATCTAAAAGTCTTTATTAATACTATTTCATTTAAGTATAAAATATTTTAACCCCATTAACTTAACTAAATTCAGGTGGAGTAAAAAACTCCACCTGAAAATTTTTTTATTTATACATACAACTTATAGATAACCAAATCAGAAACTTAATTTATTACTTATAATTTTTTAGATTATGCTGCACACAATTATAAGTTATAAATCTAGTTCATATACTTTACTAATCTTCCCCTAAAATTCTAACTTCTGGATACAAATCAACTCCAAATTGTCTTTTTACTTCTTCTTTAACATGATTTATTACACCTAATACATCCTTTGCTGTACCATTATCCTTATTGATAACAAAACCTGCATGCTTTTCCGAAACACAAGCTCCTCCTATTGTAAATCCTTTTAAGCCTGCATCCTCAATTAATTTGCCTGCAAAATGTCCTTCCGGTCTCTTAAATGTACTTCCTGCTGATGGATATTCTAATGGTTGTTTTTCTTCTCTTCTTCTCGTTAATTCATTAATTCTCGCTTCAATCTTTTCTTTATCTCCAGATTCTAACGCGAATGTAGCTTTTAATACCACATATCCTTTTTGCATGACTACAGACTGTCTATAACCTAAATTTAATTCTTCTTTTGGAATAGTTCTTATTTCCTGTTTATCATCTAGTACTTCTGCACTTTCAATAACGAATGATATTTCTCCATCATAAGCTCCTGCATTCATGAATACAGCTCCACCTACGCTTCCTGGAATTCCACATGCAAATTGAAATCCTGCTAAAGCTCCTAAGGCTGCTTCTGCTGAAACGTCCTTAAGCAAGGCTCCACATTCTGCTGTAATCTTGTTTCCAATACGTTCTATTTTATTTAAATCACATAGTTTTATTACAACGCCTCTTATTCCGCCATCTTTTACCAAAAGATTTGATCCATTTCCTATAACATAAAATGGAATTTTATTTTCTTTACAAATAGTGATAGTTTCTTTTACTTGCTGAACATTATTTGGAGTTAAAAGTATATCAACTGGTCCTCCAACTTTAAAGTAAATATGTTCGCTCATTTTTGCATCTAGCTGAATTTGTGATTCCTCATATATCTTGCTAAACAAATCCTTATGTTCTCCGTAATGATCCATGTTAAAACTCCTCAAATATTTCTATTAATCTCATTTATTTACGCGATATAAAATAACTAATCTTCGAACAAAATTAAAAGTAACTTACATTCCTACTAGTTTAATCAAGTAAATTTTTATTCCGTACTATTATAGCATAATTTATTTGTTTTGTTCATGTTTTTTAAAATATGACAAAATACTATTTGCGGCCTTACTATCAATTGACTCCGTTTCCATTAATTCACTTAGCGTTGCCTTTTTTATATTGTCAATACTTCCAAACTTCATAAGAAGTGCCATCCTTCTCTTCTGCCCAACATTAGGTATATCATCTAATATTGAATGTAGCGTTCTCTTATCTCTCAAACTTCTATGATATGTGATAGCAAATCTATGAACTTCATCCTGAATTCTTCGTATCAATTGCATTAAGTTTGAATTTCTATTTATTATCAATTCATTATTGTTATAAATTATTCCTCGTGTTGCATGATAATCATCTTTAACTAATCCACACACTGGTATATTTATTCCCAATTTTTCTAGAACTTCAAGAGCTACATTTACCTGCCCTTTTCCACCATCCATCATGATTAAATCTGGAAAATTAGAAAATTTCCCATTAGAAAATTTAATTTTCTTCTCTTGAATTTCTTGTATTTCCTTTAAGCCATGAGAAAATCTTCTTTCTAATATTTCTCTCATACTATCATAATCATTGGCACTTTTTACTGTCTTTATACGAAATCTTCTATAATCGCTATTTTTAGCTTTACCATCTTCGAATACAATCATTGATCCAACAGAGTCAACACCTTGTATATTTGATATATCATAAGCTTCAATTCTTAAAGGTAAACTGTCCAGTTCAAGCAAATCTTGTATTTGCTCTAAGCTTACCCTATTTATCTCCTTATCCATTAATATTTTGTCTTTAAACTGGTCCAATGTAACTTTCGCATTGTTTTTGACTAGTTCCAGCATATCCTTCTTTTCACCTTTTATAGGAATTTTAACAAAAACCTTTGAGCCACGTTTTATACTCAAGAATTCTTCTAAAGCTTCTATTTCATCACTTTCTGATATATAAATATTCTTAGGAACTTTTGGAGTACCACCATAGAAAGAAACAATAAACTGTGAAATAACTGTTTTATCATCTTCATGAGCACTATTTTCAATAACAAAATGTTCTCTTCCAGTAACCTTTCCATCCCTCGAGAAAAATACCTGAATACAACAGTCCTTTTCATCTTTATATATATTTATGAAATCTTCATCATTTTCCTGAGATTTAAATACCTTTTGCTTTTCTGCTATGCTCTCTATAGATAAAATTTTATCTCTTAAAGATGCAGCTTTTTCAAACTCTAATAATGATGAAGCTTCCTGCATTTCTTCCTTTAATTTATTTATAAGAGTTCTATCTCTTCCACTTAATACATCCATAATTTCATCTATCATACGTCTATACTCATCTTTTGAAATATGGCCTTCACATGGTGCATTACACTTTTTTATATGATAATTTAGACATGGTCTTGTGTGTTTTCCACCTTCTATAATCAACTTTTTACAAGTTCTCAAAGGAAAAATCTTTCTGATCATATTTATTGTCTCATGCACAGCCCCTGCATTAGGATATGGTCCAAAGTATTTATTTCCATCCTTTGCATAATTTCTGGTTATGAAAACTCTTGGAAAATCTTCGTTAGTCGTTATTTTTATAAAGGGATAAAATTTATCATCTTTTAGGGATATATTATATTTAGGACTGTATTTTTTTATTAAATTACATTCTAGAATTAATGCTTCCATTTCGGAATCGGTAACTATATACTCAAATTCAGAAATATTTTTAACCATTGCTTTTACTTTTTCTGAATGATTCTTAGAATTTTGGAAGTATTGTCTTACTCTATTTTTTAACACCTTTGCTTTACCCACATAAATGATTTCACCAAGGCTATTTTTCATTAAATAGACACCTGGTTTATCAGGTAAAATTTTTAGCTGGGCTTTAAAATCAAACATAATATTCACCTCCACATTAACGTCTATGGTAACAAATGCCCCAGAAGCTACTCTCCTGGGGTATTTTTTGTATTACATTACTTATTATTTACAGCTGCACTCATCATCTCTCCCGCTATTGGCGCTGCTGCACTTGCTCCATATCCTCCATTTTCTACTATAACTGCCACTGCAATCTTTGGATTATCTGCCGGTGCAAATCCAATGAACCATGAGTGAGGTTTTGCACTTTGACCATTTGCAAGATTATAGTCTGCTGTACCTGTCTTTCCGGCTGCATTAGTTCCTTTAAAGAATCCCCATGAAGAATCGACTCTTGAATCAACTAAATTCTTCATATAATCTTTTATGATAGCCGAATCTCCACTACTTATAACCTGCTTATCTAATTTGGGCTGAATTGTTTTGAGTACATTTCCATCCTTATCTATTACTTGATTTACAAGTCTTGGCTCCATCATCTTACCATCATCAGCTACTGTACTTGCAACTAATGCCATTTGCATTGGAGTTGCTAAGATACTGCTTTGTCCTATACCAGATTGGGCTATATTGCCGACCTCAGCCTTTGAGAGTTTCGGGAACTGACTTTGTGCAATAGTAAAGCCATCAGAATCGATAGTACTATTAAAGCCGAATTTTTCAGCCGTAGCTTTTAGCTTGTCATTTCCAAGCTCCATTGCTAAAGTTCCAAATACAAAGTTACTTGATAATCTATATGCATCCTTTAAATTTATCTCACCATTTACTTCTCCATTATCATTGCTTAGGGACTGTGTATCATTAAATACTATTTTACCAGTGTCATTAAAAGTTCTATTTGTAACACCTGGTATATTTTCTAAAGCACTGCTAAGCGTAACTGTCTTAAAAGTTGATCCTGGTGGATACTTTCCAGAAGTTGCCCTATTAATTAAAGGGCTATTATCAGCTGTACCTGCATTTGCAGCCTTCATTGAAGCTTCCAAATCATTTGGATTATATGTTGGTTTTGAAACCATTGCTAGTACTTCACCTGTTTTAGGATTTAAAGCAACCACAGCTCCTTTATTACTTCCAAGAGCATCATATGCTATTTTTTGAAGAGCTGGATCAAGTGTTGTTATAATGCCATTACCGATTTTATCCTCATCTTCTTTTCTATTTTCAAACATATCTTTTAATTTAGCTATACTAAAGTCTTTCGAAAGATTCAAAAGATTATTAGAGAGTTTACTATAAGTTGTTAATTCGCTATCATAACTTTCTTCTAAGCCTGTTAAACCATATCTAGGGTCAACGTAACCTAAAGCATGAACATATAAGTCTCCACCAACATACGTTCTCTTTTGTGTAAGAGCATCTACACGTGCACTTTGAGTTAGAGGATTTTTATTTCTATCGTATATAGTTCCTCTTAAAACTTCGTTTCTCTTGGCCCAAAGCCTTTGATTTCCTGCTCCTTCTGCTATAGTAGGTGCTGAAAAGACTTGAAAATATGCTATATATGAGATAAGAGCTACAAAGCAGAATAAAAATACTATCATTACTTGTTTTATACTATTAGAAACATTTTTCAATTTTTAGCCCTCCTCCGATATCTTTTGTAGTATTGCTAATGCAAAAAACATAGTTATTATTGATGAACCTCCGGCACTAATAAGAGGCAATGTGATACCTGTTAATGGTATAACTGCAAACACGCCTCCAATTATAACTAAAACCTGACAAGCTATCATAGCACTAAAACCTACCGTATTAAGCATGGAAAATCTATCTGTAACTCTAAATGCGGCTCTCATTCCTCTATAGAAAAACAAGAAATATATTATCATAATTCCAAGACCAAATACCATTCCCAATTCTTCACATATTACTGCAAAAATTAAATCTGAAGTATTTACTGGTACAAAGCCTGGGTAGCCTTGGCCAAGTCCGCTTCCAAACATTCCACCTGAAGAAATTGAATATAATCCTTGAACTATTTGATATCCAGTTGTGTCTGAATACTTCCAAGGATTCTGCCATATTATTACTCTCTCTCTTACATGAGAAAACAATTTATATGATATTATAGATCCTAGAACGAATAGTACAAGTGTTATCAATACATATTTCTTCTTTCCAGTAGCAACATAGAGCATTGTTAATGCAATACCAAAGAATATTAAAGCTGATCCTAAGTCCTTTTGAATAACTAAACATCCAAGTGAATACATAACTACTAAAGCTGGCTGCCAAAGCTGCTTAAAATCCTCTATAATATTATTTTTGTCTTCATAATCATGTAAAGCTGCAGCCAAATATATCACAAAGGTTATCTTACCAAATTCCGATGGCTGAATACTAAATCCACCAATTGTAACCCAGTTAGTTGCACCATAAACTTCTTGATGTGCTAAAAGTGCTATTGGCATAATTAATAAAGTTGCTATCATATATATCTTCTTATATTTAACGAATTCCCTTATATCCGGGATCGCTACTACTAGAGCAATAAATATAACAACTCCTACTGCAAACAAAATCAATTGTTTAATAGATACGCTAGTATCTAACCTATATAATATAGCTATTCCTATAACTGACAATATACATGCAAATGTAATTAAAAATTTATCTCCCTGGGGATAAAACTTTCGTATTACAATCTGAGTAACTGTTATTAATACACATACTACTACTCCCATATATATAGCGCCTTTATCTAGTTGATCTTTTAATACTGCTAAATTAGTAAAAAGCGCCATACATAATAAATATGTCAAAACCAATAACTTTACTTCATCTCTTTTTATTTTCAATCCGTATCACCCCGTTATGTCTATTTCCTTGACATCTAAACCTTGCCTTAACTCATCAAAAACAATAATTATAAGTTATAATTATTGTTTTCATGTTTGATATCTATGTGTTTTTATCTTAAAATTTTAAAAACCGCTGTTCCAACCTTTATTTCATCTTTATTAGCTAATTTTGCTTTACCATTTAGCTTATTACCATTTAAATAAGTACCATTTGTACTATTCAAATCTTCTAAATATAACGTATCATTTCTCACTATAATCTTTGCATGACATCCCGAAACATGCTGATCTCCTAAAACAATTGAATTATTGTCTTTTCTACCTATTGTCAAATCTGATCTTATTGGAATTATAGCTCCCTCTTTTAAATCCCTGCTTTCTCCAGAACTTATTATTTCTAATCCATAATTTCCTTTTACCATAGGTGGTCTTCTCTTCTTACCACCATTCTTAACATCTCTATACATTATCTTTAATGCATAATATATTATTACATATAGTATAACAATAAAAACTACTCCAAAAATCCCAGCAATTATTTTTGAAAAACTCATATTTCCACCTCAATATATCTATTTCCATCTTTTAACAAGCATATGAAAAATAATTATTCTTAAATGCATACTTATTAAATTGTACATATAACTGTCTTACTAATGATTATACAATAAAAAAGTAAATATGGTATATTAAATACTTCTTAAAATTAAGCTTCTTAATTATTTTTTATATTATGATTTATGTAAAACACGTTCATACCATATTTTCTTTCATAATGCTTCAATTGTCAATTTTAAATTATTTATAATTAATCATTAGTCTTCTAATTACACTTTGTATATTACTTTTTCATACTTAGCTCACTAATTAAGGATTTTCTTTAGATATTTTCCTGTATATGATGCTTCAACCTCACAGAGTTCTTCTGGTGTACCTGTTTTTATGATAGTTCCTCCCTTATCTCCGCCTTCTGGACCTAAATCAATAAGATAATCTGCACACTTTATCATGTCTAAATTATGCTCGATTACAACTACAGTATTTCCCGCCTCTACTAACCTTTGAAGTATTTCTACTAATCTATTAACATCATCTATATGCAAACCTGTTGTTGGTTCATCTAATATATATAATGTCTTACCTGTACTTCTCTTTGACAATTCATATGCCAATTTTATTCTTTGAGCTTCTCCTCCTGATAATTGAGTTGATGGCTGGCCTAATCTGATATACCCAAGTCCAACATCATTTAATGTTCTTAATTTATTTTCAATTCTAGGTATATTCTCAAAGAACTTCAAGGCTTCTTCAACTGTCATATTTAGCACATCATCTATATTTTTGCCTTTATACTTAACTTCTAAAGTTTCTCTATTATATCTTTTTCCTTTACAAACTTCACATGGCACATATACATCTGATAAAAATTGCATTTCTATTTTAATTATTCCATCACCTGAACAAGCTTCGCATCTTCCACCTTTAACATTAAAACTGAACCTTCCTTGCTTATATCCTCTCATCTTAGCTTCTGTAGTTTGTGAAAATAATTCTCTTATTATATCAAAAGTACCTGTATATGTTGCTGGATTAGAACGCGGAGTTCTTCCTATGGGACTTTGGTTTATATCTATGATTTTATCTATATTTTCATATCCAGTTATTTCTTTATGATTACCCACTGGATTTTTACTTTTGTTAACCAATTTATTTAATCCCTTATAAAGTATTTCATTTACTAAAGTACTTTTTCCAGAACCCGAAACCCCTGTAACTATAGTTAAAGTCCCAAGAGGTATTGATATATTTACGTTCTTCAAATTATTTTCTTTCGCACCTATAACTTTTATATTTTGTCCATTTCCTTTTCTCCGTACTTTTGGTGTAGGAATTGATTTGCTTCCAGTTAAATATTGTCCTGTTATTGAGTCTTTGCACGCCTTTACTTCCTCCAAAGTTCCAGCAGCAACAACTTTTCCTCCATGTTCGCCTGCACCCGGGCCAATATCAACAATATAATCGGCTTCCTTCATAGTATCTTCATCATGTTCTACAACAATTACTGTATTTCCAACATCTCTTAAGTTCTTTAAAGTATGTATCAATCTGTCATTATCTCTTTGATGCAAGCCAATACTAGGCTCATCTAAAATATATAAAACTCCCATAAGCGCTGATCCTATTTGAGTTGCAAGCCTTATTCTTTGTGATTCTCCTCCTGATAAGGTTCCAGAACTTCTTGCTAGATTTAAGTAATCAAGACCAACATCTAATAAGAACTGTAATCTATTTTTAATTTCTTTTACAATCTGCTCACTAATAATTCTATTCTTTTCAGAGAATTCTATTCCATTTATGAAATCAAGCTCATCTTTTATTGACATGCTTGTAAATTCATATATGTTCTTTCCTCCAACAGTAACTGCTAATACTTCTTTTTTTAATCTAGCACCTTTGCATTTAGGGCAGAAATCATTACTCATATACTGCTCTATATCACCTTTTATAAGATCTGAGTTACTTTCTCTATATCTCCTGCTTAATGCATTAATTTCTCCTTCAAATGCATAATAATATGTCGATTTAACTCCATCTTTAATATATTTAACCTCAAGTCTCTTTCCTTCTGTACCATACAATAGTAAATCAACATGCTTTTTATCCAAATCCTTTATAGGTGTATTTAAATCTAATCCGTATTCTTTTGATAGTGCTTGAAGTATTGCATATGTCCAAGAATCATCCTTAAGTCTTCCACTTCCCCAGCTGGCTACAGCACCTTCCATAATGCTCAATTCCTTATTAGGGATAACTAATTTTTCATCAATCTCCATTAAAGTTCCAAGTCCATCACAATGATCACACTTCCCAAATGGAGCATTAAATGAAAATAATCTAGGTTCTAGTTCAGGAATACTTATTCCACAATCTGGGCAGGCAAAATTTTCGCTAAACAGGGTATCTTCACCATCAATAACACTTGCAATCACTAATCCTTCTGCCATTTTCAAGGCTGCTTCTATTGACTCTGTAAGCCTTCCTTCAATATCTTCTTTTATTACAATTCTATCTATAACTGCTTCAATATTGTGCTTCTTATTTTTATCCAATTTAACTTCTTCTTCAGTTAAATCATATATTTCTCCATCTATTCTGGCTCTTACAAAACCATTTTTCTTTATATTTTCTAGTACTTTTTCATGTGTTCCCTTTCGTCCTTTAATTATAGGAGCTAAAATTTGAAGTTTAGTTTTATCCCCAAAGCTCATAATTTTATCAACAATTTGATCCACAGATTGTTTAGTAATTTCTTTTCCACACTTAGGACAATGTGGAATACCTACTCTTGCATATAATAATCTTAAATAATCATATATTTCAGTTATTGTTCCAACCGTTGATCTTGGATTTTTGCTTGTTGTTTTTTGATCTATTGATATGGCTGGTGAAAGTCCTTCTATATACTCTACATTAGGTTTATCCATCTGCCCTAAAAACTGTCTTGCGTAAGAAGATAATGACTCTACATATCTCCTTTGACCTTCTGCATATAATGTATCAAAAGCCAAAGATGATTTACCTGAACCTGATAAGCCTGTGAATACAACTAATTTATCTCTTGGTATTTCTAAACTTACGTTTTTTAAATTATTAACTTTTGCACCCTTAATTATTATTTTATCGTTCATTACAACCCCCTGAAAATTTAGTTAACAATTAACAAATAATAGTTAACAGTTCTTATTCTTAATTCTTTACTTTTATTTAATACAATATTCCGATTTAAAATATTACTTACTAGCACCTTTTAGTTCATTTATAATATCTCTAAGTTCTGCTGCTCTTTCAAATTGAAGATTCTTTGCTGCAAGTAGCATTTCTTCTGTAAGATCCTTAATTAGCTTATCTTTTTCCTTCTTATTAAGCTTCTTCTTATCTCCAGCCTTATACTCTTCAATTTCTTCAGCTACCTTCGTAGCTTCTATTACATCTCTTACGTCCTTTATTATTGTTGTTGGAATTATTCCATTTCTATCATTGTAATCTTTTTGTATAGCTCTTCTTCTTTCAGTTTCCTTCATAGCTTTATCCATCGATTTTGTTATATTGTCAGCATACATTATAACTCTGCTTTCCGAATTTCTAGCTGCTCTTCCTATAGTTTGGATTAATGATGTCTCTGATCTTAAAAAACCTTCCTTATCAGCATCTAAAATCGCAACCAATGCAACTTCTGGTATGTCCAAACCTTCTCTCAAAAGATTTATTCCTACTAATACATCGTATTCTCCAAGTCTTAAGTCTCTTATAATTTTCATTCTTTCAATAGTATCAATATCCGAATGCATATAAGTAACCTTAATTCCAAGTTCAGTTAAATATTTAGTCAAATCTTCAGCCATACGCTTAGTTAAGGTTGTTATTAATGTCCTAAATCCACGTTCTGTAGTTGTTTTAATCTCTCCATACAAATCATCTATTTGTCCCTTTATTGGTTTTATAACAATCTCTGGATCAAGTAATCCTGTAGGCCTTATTATTTGTTCTGCAATTTCCTCTGAATTATCTATTTCATACGCAGCTGGTGTTGCACTTACAAAAACTATTTGGTTAATTTTCTTTTCGAATTCTTCAAATTTTAAAGGCCTATTATCATATGCACATGGAAGCCTAAATCCATAATCAACCAAAGTATTTTTTCTTGATCTATCTCCTGCATACATTGCTCTAACTTGTGGCAGAGTTACATGACTCTCATCAATAAACATCAAGAAGTCTTCTGGGAAGTAATCTATTAAAGTCTTAGGAGGCGTTCCAGGCCCTCTTCCATCTAATATTCTTGAGTAATTCTCAATTCCGCTGCAATAACCCATTTCCTTTATCATTTCAATATCAAAATTGGTTCTCTGTCTCAATCTCTGTGCTTCCAAAAGCTTATCTTGAGCATTAAGTTCCCTAAGTCTTTCTTCTAACTCCCCTTCAATTGTTCCAATTGCCTTATCGATAGTTTCCCTAGAAGTTGCAAAGTGGGATGCTGGAGTTATTGCAACATGATTTCTTTCTCCAAGGATACTTCCCGTCAACACATCAAATTCTCTTATTCTATCAATTTCGTCTCCAAAAAATTCAATCCTAATTCCTTTATTAGAATATGAAGCTGGAATTATATCTAAGGAATCTCCCCTAACTCTAAAAGTACCTCTAGAAAAATCTATATCATTTCTCTCATATTGAATTTCTATGAGTTTCTTTATAATGTCATCTCTTTCTCTCTGCATGCCAGTCCTAAGACTTATTGTTAATTTTTTATATTCATCTGGATTACCAAGACCATATATACACGAAACAGATGCAACAATTATTACATCTCTTCTTTCAAAAAGAGCGGAAGTCGCTGAATGCCTTAACTTATCTATTTCATCATTTATAGATGCATCCTTCTCTATAAATGTATCCGTTTGAGGTACATATGCTTCAGGTTGATAATAGTCATAATATGATACAAAGTATTCGACTATATTATCTGGAAAAAACTCTTTAAATTCCGAACATAACTGTGCTGCTAAAGTTTTGTTATGGGCTAAAATCAAAGTAGGCCTTTGAAGTTTTTCAATAATATTCGCCATAGTAAATGTTTTTCCTGAACCAGTTACCCCAAGCAAGGTCTGTCCTCTGTTACTATGTTTTATTGAATCAACCAACTTATCAATAGCTTGTGGCTGATCTCCTGTAGGTTTAAATTTAGAATGTATTTTAAATTCTCCCATGATTATGCCTCCTTCTCGAACAGATATTCGCATCATATGTATATTTTACTTTTCAATAGATGTTAAGTCAACAAATTATCCAGTTAATTTTCTAATTAATTATTTCTTCTAATTATGATCTTAAAGTTAAAATATTATAATTGCTTAAAGAAAAAAGTGGCTATGCCACCTTCTCTGATTATAATTTCTTATTTTCATTTTTATCATCACTAATCTTATCTTTTGAATCTTTAAGATCACTTAAAACACTACTAAAGCTATTCTCATTAACTGGGACAACCTCTTCCTTATTTATATTTCTAGGAACTAATAAAATTCCAAGTCTTGATTTCTTATCGTGCCTAAATTCAATATCACGTATGATTCCATTAGAATCCTTTATTTTCAAACTTGCATTATATAAGTTTTTCTTTATAATCGAATACACATCTGACTCTGAATTAATATTCGTCCCATTAATTGATATAAGCTTATCTTGAATGCTAATTCCAAATTCTCTAATCTTAGAATCTGATGCAATTTCTAAAATCGTCAGTCCCTCTTCATCACTCACAAATTTTGGACTTCTCTTATTCTCATTTCTCACCTGATATCTTAACATAAATTCATGAGCTGCAGGCATGAAAATTATACCCAGTATTTCACCCAGTATTCCAAATCTAGCAGTTTGAGCCACAATAGTTAATATTACCCCATAAATTAAAATGTACAATCCCGAAGATATTGCTTTTCCTCTTTTACTCCTCGTAAATGTAACTGATGAATATCCAAGCATCGTGTAGAAAGGAAATATTGATATTACACTGCTGGCTAGTAAAATCAAATTTGATGGTGTGCTCAGCAATGGCCACCAACTTGGACTTTGTATTATTTCTGTAGAATAATCTATTGAAGAATTATTCATAGAAATTGCAATCATTATGGCTACAGGCAATACCCAATATCTTTTTAGCGCATATCCACCTAGAATCTTCCCATCTTTATTTGTAAATACAGGAATCGCACCTCTGTCTCCATCTAGCATTACTAGTATGCCTTCAATAATATGAAAGATTCCTATAAACGTTATTAAACCAAGTATATCAATGTCCAATATTAAGTTGCCTAAATATTGCGAACTAAATTCATTTACTAATTTAATTAAAATACTTATAGCTCCTAAAATAGCTCCAGAATATGAAAAGCATATTAGCCTTGGTTTTGCAAAAGCTAATAATATCGATATAAAGAACAGAAACATTATCCCTGAATTTTCAGTAAAAACTATGCCTAAACTTGAGAAAATCAAGCTTCCTATACTTCCGCCTAAAATTCCAAAAACAAGTTGAGATAGTGTAAGTTCAACGGATGAATTTACACTACCTCCCAAAATCAATTTTTGCATTGCTATTATTTTTTTATTTTTAAGATATAGAATTACCATTAGGATTATTAGCAGAAAAGCTAATGGGGGAGTTACTATTGCTCCTGCCACATTCCTTAGCGTATATATAAATAGACTCATTTTATTTCCCCCTACTGTATCTTTTCCTCTATTTTTTGGATTGCTGTCTTTAATTGCTCATCTGAATTCTTATCATATCCTTTTTCATCTATACCTACTGGTGTGGTTACTTGAAAATCAGGTGTTATTCCCTTTTGATGAATGTTTTCACCATTTGGCGTATAATACTTAGAGGTAGTCACCTTAAGACCACCAATTCCATTATCAAATTTAAATGATTGTTGAACTATCCCTTTTCCAAAAGTTGTTTTACCCACGATTGTTGCAATTCCATAATCCCTTAGCGCACCTGTAACTACTTCTGACGCACTTGCACTGTTTTCATTAACTAAAAGAACTAATGGAATATCTTCGGCATCCCCACCAACTGATAAGGAATCATTTCTATTGTCATATTTATCAATAGTATAGGTTATTATCTTTCCTTTTGGTATAAATTGAGATGCAACTCCAACAGCTTCACTTAACAGCCCTCCTGGATTTTCTCTCAAATCCAATATCATACCTTTCATGCCTTGACCTTTTAGCTCATCAACCGTATTTTTAAAATCTTCTGCTGTGTTCTCATTCATAAAAGTTTTTATACGAATATACCCTATTGAAGAATCCAGCATATTGCCTTCCACTGATTCAATCTTTACTTTTTCAGGAACTATATTCACATCAAAGTCTTCTTGTTCAGCTCTTTTAATGGTTAATTTTATCTCCGAACCGTTAGCTTGCGCAATCATAGACGTTGTTTTATCCAAATCATCACCAGAAACGTCTACATCATTTATTTTTTCTATTATATCATTTTCCTGCAAACCTGCCGTGTCAGCTGGCGCTCCTTTAACTACTTCTAAAATTACAACTTTTCCATCTTTCAAAGCTACGGTTACACCTATCCCAGTGATGCTTCCATTGCTTTGTTTCATGAAATCTTCATACTCTTCTTCATTCATAAATACTGTGTATTTATCTCCTAACGAGCTGGTCATACCTTTAATTGCACCTTCTAAAAGAGCGTTGTCATCAATGTCACCATCATATTTTTCAAGCAGCTTATCTCTAACTGTAAAAAGTGCTGAATACTTACTCTTATCATTAATTTGTTCTGCAGTACTTTCAACTTGCGAAGATGGAGTCTTCACTAAAAATATTCCCTTTGTGGCCATGTAGTTTCCTGCATATAATGAGATAAAACTAATGATTCCTATAAAAGCGATAATACCAACAAAATAAATTATTGATATTATCCCACTTCTCTTTTTTCTACTATTTGCAAATATATATCTTCTTGAGTCCTTCACCTATAAAGACTTCCTTTCATATGCATTATAAACATAATCCCACTTTGATATCTTTATAGACAAACTGGATTATCATGCAAGTTTTAGATTTTATGGTGTTAGATTTTATTCCCTATATTCTATGATTATACTTATTTGCAAAAATTATACCACCAAGAACTTTCTTAATGCAATTATACTAGCAAGTCCACCAATTACAATTCCACCAATCATAAATTGCCATGATAATATTGTTAAAATATATGTCACTGGTACCAAACTTATAAACACTAATTGTTTAGATATCCATCCAACCAAAGCATTATATGCAACTAATAACGCTCCGCACGCCAAAATTGCTCCTATTAGACCTATTACCATACCTTCTATAACAAACGGCCATCTAATAAACCAGTCAGTGGCCCCTACAAATTTCATAATCCCAACTTCTCTTCTTCTTGAATATACTGTTAATTTAGTTGTATTCATTATTAAGAAAACTGAAACTCCTATTAGTATTACAAATAATACAGCTCCAACTAACTTTATTCCTTTTACTATTCCTACAATCTTATTGACAAGCTCTTGTTGATCCCCTATACTTTCAATTCCTTGAAGATCCTTTATTCCATCAGCTACAGCTGACGCATATTCTGGAGATTCTAGTTTTACCGTAAATGATGCATTAAATGGATTATTTTGCAATGTATATCCTTTTAATAACCCATCATTATCGTTTGTCGTATTTTGGAAATTGTTGAATTCATCTTCCTTAGATTGATATACTACATCCTTAACGCCATCAATTTCTCTTAACTTAATCTCAATCTCTCTTTGATCTATTAGTTTTATGTCATCTTTCAGAAAAACCTTTAATTCTACTTTACTTTGTACGTTATCAATTCCTTTATTTATATTGCTAGCCATTAACAAAAATATTCCCAATACAAAAAAGGTTATAAGAACAGTAACCACTGAAGCAATACTAATAGTTTTATTTCTTTTTAAACTTTTAAACGCGTCTTTAATAAAATGGATAATAGTATTAATTTTCATCTTCGTACTTACCTCTCTTCTCGTCTCTAGCAACTTCCCCTTTTTCAATAGCTATAACTCTTTTTTTCATATAGTCAACAATTTCTTTAGCATGAGTGGCCATTAAGACAGTAGTTCCAGACTTGTTTATATCCTCAAGTAATGACATTATTTCTCTTGCGGTATCTGGATCTAAATTACCTGTGGGCTCATCTGCTATTAGCACAGATGGATTATTAACTAACGCCCTTGCTAAGGAAACTCTTTGTTGTTCTCCTCCTGATAACTCATTAGGGAACATTTTATATTTGTGAGATAATCCTACTAAAGACAGTACCATTGGGACTCTTCTTCTTATATCTTTTGGTGGTGCTTCTACAACCCTCATTGCAAACGCAACATTCTCATATACATTAAGACTTGGTATTAATCTAAAATCCTGATATACCATTCCTATCTTTCTTCTATAATAAGGTATTTGCTTTCTTGTAATTGCTGATAGATCCTTGTCTCCAACTATAACTTTCCCATTAGTAGGTTCAATTTCTTTTAGAAGCATTTTTATGAAAGTAGATTTTCCCGATCCACTTGGTCCTACCAAAAATACAAATTCTCCTGCTTCTATCTCGACATTAATATCCGACAAAGCTTTTACATTATTGTCATAAACTTTAGATATTCCTCTAAATTCGATCATATTTAAACACTCCTTCTTTATTGCATATCCCACAAATTAATTATAAAACCTACAAAATCAATTATAACATAATAATACCTCCTAATGTTGTACAAATTTATTAAATATTAATCCATTATTGACAATTATTATGTTTTGTGTATAACATACCATTCCATTGGCAAGTCCAGCTTTTTAAGTTGAAGGTACCTTATAGAACCTACGATTTAATCAATGAGCAAAATATTAATAATTGAAAAACTTACCCTAGTTTATAATTCATGGTTTACAGTTGCGAGCTAAGAGTTAAGAATAAAAAACGTCTGACTCCTCAAAAACATATATTTCAGAAATCCCTGAAGGGGAAAGGTCATGCTCCAAATCTTGTATTTTTTCAGCAGAACTTTCTCTTTTAGCTTCATCCTTAACTTGTCACTTATATCTTATCAGTTATAACTATCAAAGACAGAAGTTTAATGTTACCAATTTAGTTTATACGTTAAATATCTATAATTTTACTTTAAATCATTAAATCCTTCCCCGAGTACTTCATGAACTTCTCCTACTGTTATAAAAGCTTCAGGATCTATCTGTTTTATAAACTTCTTTAATTTTATAAATTCATTTCTGCTTAGAACTGCATAAAGAATATTATTCTCTTTTCCTGTATATGCTCCTACTCCAGTTAGAAATGTACATCCTCTATCTAATGTATCTATTATATATCTACTTATCTCATAATTATTATTGCTGATAATAAATATACTTTTACACGCATTAAATCCTTCTATAACTCTATCAATTAGTACCCCAAGCAATATTATACTTAACATGGAATACAATGCCACATCTACACCAAACACAAGTGCACTTACAAGTGTTATTACAAAATCAACCGCTAATAAAGATTTCCCTATTTCTAAATGAAAAAATATATTTAGCATTTTAGCTAATATATCTGTTCCTCCAGTTGATGCATTTTCATTAAATACAAGAGCCATTCCAATAGCTGAAATTAGCGCTCCAAATATAGTAGCTATCATCAAATCGTGTGTTATAGCTACTGGATTCAAGAACCTTTCAATTGCCCATATCATTATAGATAACCCTAAGCTTGCATAAATAGTTTTTACTCCAAACTTACCATCTATAAATATGACTGCAACTATAAATAATAATCCATTCAAAACAAAGCTTATCACACCTATTGATAGGGTTGGGATAACTGCATTCAGAATTATTGCTATTCCTGTAACGCCTCCTGCAGCAATATTATTGGGTGCATAGAAGTATTCAATTGCAAATGCAACTAAAATTATTCCAAAGGTTATTATGCTATACTCCTTAAGTTTTGATGTTTTCATTTTATCTTCCCCTTTACATTTCTATTAATATTAAAATTTTCCTTCCTAGTTTTCCTTGTTTATTTTGCATTATTCAAAAATAAAAAAAGTACAGGATGTAACTATTCTGCAAAGCCACAATCCTGCACTTTTATTATTCAATATTTAATTAATTCTACATTTAATCTTAAATGACTTCTTACGAGTAAGAACTCAAGATTGTGTTACTTCTTCAAAGAAATAGCCTTTTTACTATGCTCTACTATGGCTTCTACTGTTAAACCATAAGCTTTTAAAAGCTCGTTTGGCTTTCCACTTTCACCAAAAGTATCTTTTATTCCAACCTTTAAAACTGGAACTGGACACTCTTCAGCTGTTACTTCGGCAACAGCTGAACCTAATCCGCCAATTATACTATGTTCTTCTGCTGTAACTATGGCTTTAGTTTCTTTAGCAGCTTTAACTAATAGTTCCTTATCGATTGGTTTTATTGTATGTATATTTATTACTCTAGCATTAATTCCATCCTTTGACAAGACTTCTTTAGCTTCTAATGCTAATTCAACCATCATTCCTGTTGCAACTATGGTAACATCATTACCTTCTGATAATGTTATACCTTTGCCAATTTCAAACTTATAACTTTCTGCATCATTTATAGTACTTACTGCTAATCTTCCTAATCTTACATAGCAAGGTCCTTTGTATTCTGCTATAGCTAATATTGCTGCTTCTGTTTCTACTGCATCCGCTGGATTAATTACTGTCATATTAGGAATGCTTCTCATTAATGATATATCTTCAATTGATTGATGAGTAGCTCCATCTTCTCCAACTGTTAATCCTGCATGAGTTGCACAGATTTTAACATTTAAATTAGGGTAACATATAGAATTTCTAATTTGTTCAAAAGCTCTTCCAGCTGCAAACATTGCAAAAGTGCTGGCAAATGGAATCTTTCCACAAGTTGAAAGACCTGCTGCAACTCCCATCATATTTGCTTCTGCTATTCCCATATTTATGAATCTTTCTGGTGAAACAGCTTTAAATTCTGCTGTCTTAGTAGATTTTGATAAATCCGCATCCAATACTACAACATCTTTATTTAAATTTGAAAGTTTCACCAATGCTTTACCATATGCTTCTCTAGTTGCTACTTTATTCCCCATTAGTTTATTCCTCCAATTTCCTTTAATGCTTGCTCACATTGTTCTTTATTAGGAGCTGCTCCATGCCATCCTGCATTATTTTCCATGAATGAAACACCTTTTCCTTTTATTGTATTACATATTACAACAGTTGGTTTTCCTTTAAATTCTCTAGCCTTTGCGATTGCATCTATGATTTCATCATAATTATGGCCATCTATAGTTAATACATTCCAACCAAAGGCCTCAAATTTTTTATCTATTGGCCCTGGATTCATTACATCTTCTATATTACCATCTATTTGTAATCCATTATTGTCTACAAATGCAGTCAAGTTGTCTAATTTATAATGAGCTGCTGACATTGATGCTTCCCAAACCTGACCTTCTTCAAGCTCTCCATCACCTAAAACTGCATATACTCTATAGTCTTTTTTATCAAGCTTTCCTGCTAATGCCATTCCTACAGCTGCTGAGATACCTTGCCCTAAAGAACCTGTAGACATATCAATCCCTGGCAGATCATTCATATTAGGATGTCCTTGTAATCTTGAACCAGTTTTTCTTAGAGTATTTAATTCCTCTACTCCAAAATATCCTTTTCTAGCTAAAGCGCTATATAACGCTGGCGCTGCATGTCCTTTTGATAAAACAAATCTATCTCTATCAGGATCATTTTGCTTAGATACATCTATATTCATTTCTTTAAAGAATAATACTGCCATAACATCAGTTATTGATAAAGATCCTCCTGGATGTCCTGATGCTGATTCTGTGAGCATAGATACTATATCTCTTCTCATTAGCTTTGAAACTTCTTCAAGTTTGTATTCATTATTCATTACACAACCCCCTGTTATTAATCTATTTGAACATTTAATATTATGTTTCCTTTTTAACATAATTATTCTAACACAGAAATTATCATTTGTATACTCTATTTAAATATGTGATATACTTTTTATATTTATTTTTTATATAATACAACATGTTTATATAAAAAGAGTAGCATAAATTTCATTTATACCACTCTTCTTCTTCACCATAAATATTAAAATCAAAATTTAATCCTACCACCAATTAGGCACTTATTAAATAAAATTAAATATATATTCAACTTTGGTCATTGAATTAGCTCTTCACTTTGACCTCTGAATAATTTTCTATTCATTTCTTACATTAACTTAAGTTCAAGCTTACTGCTAATGCCTTATCAACCTTCTTCATGTCAGCTTCAGTCATATGTCCAATTTTTTCTTTTAATCTTCTCTTATCTAATGTTCTTATTTGTTCTAGTAAGACAACAGAATCTCTATTTAATCCATATTCCTCTGATGAAATCTCAACATGAATGGGAAGTTTTGCTTTATTTATTTGTGATGTTATTGCGGCAACAATAACCGTAGGACTATATCTATTTCCAATATCATTTTGTATTATAATAACAGGTCTTATGCCACCTTGCTCCGAACCTATAACTGGACTTAAATCCGCATAAAAAATTTCCCCTCTTTTTACTACAATGTTTGCCATTTTTAATTAATCACACTCCGCAAATCCATGCCTCATACTCATTAACATCATCTAACATATATTCAAAACCTAATTTAGAATATTCTAAGTTTATTTCAGCCATTTCTTGATAACCTTTTTTCATTAGCTCTTCAAAGTCCGCCGAAATTCCTTCGTTAATATATTGTATTAACGATTTCTCCATAATTCCACTACTTTTTCTAATTTTCTTGTTTTCTATATTTCTACTTTTTTTATTCTTCGCGCTATTTAGACTATTTATTGACATAGTTCCGCCTCCATAGTAGTAAAAAGTTTTTCTAACTATGATTATATTGCAAATTATGTCAATTTGTCAAAGGATTTGTATAATTAATTTTACATATCATACATGCCCTTTTTTATTTAACTCTAAATTCTTTTACAATCTATATGTACTTTAATTGATACATTCTACTTAGGTACATCCTCTTTTAATGTTAATGCTTGGCCTGATTTTATTTAGTATTTTTTTGAATTTAAAACAAATTATCATTTAAATTTTTTTCTTTTTTAAAATCTTTATAAGTTATCAATATTCTTTCTTTATCATTATCATCTAAAATTTTTAATAGAACTGGAACTTTCTTATTTTTATCTATATAAAATTCAGCCTTATTTAAGTGCTTATTTTTATTATTATATTCTATATCTACCTGCAAATATACTCCATCACCCCATTCAGCTTTCACTTCTTTAATATCTCCGCTCTGTGGATTTGATAATATATTTTCTATGAATGCTAGCGGATAGATTACATCTATATCCTTATCAAGTGTAAACTCTTCATCCTCCCCTTGTACTTTAATTTCCCCTCCTTTATAAACTTTAACTCGCTTGTATCCATCATTAAATTCTATCCGCGAACCCTTTCCCAAGCTATAATATTGCATTGTGCTCTCCTTAGATTCTGATTTTGAATTTATGAATGAATACTCTACTTTACTGCTATAACATTTAGTATTCTTTAAATCATTAACTATATCTTCATCCGAGGGCATAATGACATGCCTGCATAAAACGATTAACAAGATTATAAATATTGGAATAAGTATAAGTATTCCAGCTATTAAAGCTTTATTATTTAAAAGTTTTTTTAAATACATAAGTCCTCCAAAGTTTTATTACTATGTATACTATTTATGAAAACTTTGAGACTTTTATTCTTAATTAAGTAATAATACTGTTAATTTCTTTAGGTAATTCATCTATAATATCTCTTGCATTTACTATGTAAACTTCTTTGCCTAACCTATCCGCTATATTCCCATGAATATATGCACCTAAAAGAACTGATTGTTCTAAATTAACTCCCTGTGAAAGAAATGCATTTATTATTCCAGTTAACGCGTCTCCCATACCTCCCGATGCCATTTTACTATTACCGGTAGGATTTATATAAATATACTTTCCATTTGAAATCACAGTATTATATCCTTTTAATAGCACAACTATCCCATATTGCTTTGCAACTTCTTTGGCTATTTTAATTCTATTTGATTCTACCTCATCAATAGTCACTCCAAGAAATTGTGCCATTTCACCTGGATGTGGAGTAATAATTGCCCTGCCTCTTAATTTATCTAATAAAGATTTATTTCTTCCTAATAAAATAATCCCATCTGCATCAATAACAATTGGGCATTTACTTTCATTTATAATTTTCTCCAGCATATTCATCTCTCTATCGCCAGTTCCAACTCCAGGTCCAAAAGCAATAGTCGCTGCATTCCTTAATAACTTACCTACATCCTCATTCCAAGTTAATGTCATAGCTTCTAGTATTCTACCTGCTAGTACTGATTGAACCTCTTCCTTACATATTAATGTAGTCAATCCAGCTCCTGCCCTAATAGTACATTCCGTTGTAATCAAAGCTGCACCTGTAAATCCTTTTCTTCCCGCTACAATCAATGCTCTGCCATAATTGCCCTTATGTCCATACACGAGCCTTTTTGGAAGAAATCCTTTGTATTCCTTTTCTTCAAGAATATAAAACCTCTCAGAATTACTCTTTTTTATTTGCTCTGGTATTCCTATTTTTAATATCTTTAAAGTTCCGACACAATTAATCGCTTCATAATTTAAAAATCCTTGCTTAACAACTTCAAATGTATATGTAATATTTGCATGTACGGCAATTCCTCTCTCTTTCCCTGAATCACTATCCAAGCCAGATGGAATATCAATAGCTGTAACTAACTTTGCATAATAATTTATATGCTCTATTATTTTTTTAAACATTCCTTCTAAATCTCTATTAAGACCAACCCCAAAAATTCCATCAACCACTACATCGTAATTTTTCAAATCATCGATTACATCATCATTTATGTCATCTTCTGACTTTATGAACACAAGATCTTTTTTATCAATTAATTTCTCTAAGATATTAAAATTAACTCTAAAATCATTTGTATAACTTTTATCTTTGCTAACAATATAAACCTTTACCCTTTTTCCGGCAAATACCAAATGTCTGCATAATGCTAATGCATCGCCTCCATTATTGCCCTTACCACATAAAATTAAAAATGATTCTCCCTTTTCTACCACTTCTTTAAATATTCCTATTGCAGCATTTTCCATAAGCACAATTCCAGGTATTCCAATTTCCTCAATGCTCTGTCTATCCATTTCCTTGCATTGTTTAGCCGAAAAAACTTCATACATTATATTACCTCCATTACTGCATAGGCAATTGCATTTTCCTTACTATGTGAAATACTAATATGGATATTGAATTCTTTTATGCCTATCAGCTTATAAAGCTTATCACTAAGATGCACAACTGGCTTTCCCAATGAATCTCGTAATATTTCAATATCTTTAAGTCCAAATCCTCTAAAACCAGTTCCTAATGCTTTACTGACAGCTTCCTTGGCTGCAAAATTACCTGCAATTATATTACTTTTGAGTCCTTTTGAGTTGAAATATTCAATTTCACTATTAGTAAATGATTTTATAATAAAATTTTTTGTTCTATTTACTGCTTTCTCTATTCTATTGATTTCTATTATATCTGTGCCAATTCCAATAATCATATTTGACCGCCTTTCTTAGTAATATCTTACCATATATTAGCGTAAATATTTAATTATTGCTATACCTTCAGCCTAATTTATAACTTTCTCATTTATTCCAGTATCAAATTCGTATACATGTTCATCTGCATATGCACCCACAATATCAACTAAGTGAAGTGGAGATACTTGATTATTATACAACTTCATTAGTATCTGTTTCACTTTATGCCTGTGAATTGATATCATATCTATTCTTTCTCTCTCTAGGTTTACATTTTTTAAGTCAACATAATCTTTTCTTTCAATTTCAATACCGTATGCAGTTATTCCCTTATAATCTTTTTTTATGAGTCTATATGCATATCTAAATTCTACATCACCATCACAATTAATAGATGAATACTCCTCAACTAAATTCATAACCTCTCAACTCCCTAATATAATATTTTTGCCTACAACCTTATACTATCACATAGCATATCAATAAATTGTCAAAGCATGTCCATGTTTTCAATATTTATATATTTTTTATTGACAATAAAACTTCTTCATTTAGCTTTTACAACATATAGATACTTAAAGCCCTTATTTTTTAAATACTATATGTCGAAATCCAATATTTTCTCTTTAAATATTATATGCATATTTTAATGTGCCTTGTATTTATTGTAAAATAAAAAAAGAGCTAACAGCTCTTTTTTTACCTCAAAATCTCTCTCTACTTTACCACAATTGAAATATATCATGGATATCGTTTACATGCTATTATTATAACATATATTCACATAATTACAACACTTTTAAAAAAATTTATTTAATTGGATTGAAAAATTTTTTTCATCTTAAGAACATACAAAATATGTTTCTATGCTTAGAACGCTTAACACAAAAAGAGTATACTATTTACTATAACCTTTATCAATTGAAGTTGTTATCTTTTCATTAAATATACTCTTTATAAAAACCCAACATTTCATTAATGAACTATTTTAGAGAAAATAATTTATTTATACATCTAATTTTTTATTAAATATATATATTTCCAAAATTAAGGCTTATATAAAAAAGTTATCTAAATTCATATCAATTCACCTCAATAACATAATCTAGATAACCTTTTTACTTCTTGTACAAGTCGCTTTATATATTTATTTTTACTAAAATTAATATGTAAATCAACTACTAATCTTCAAAATCTTGTGCTTGAGCTTTTCTATTTTCAAGAAACTTAAAATCCTCTGCTACAACTTCTGCTATATATTTTCTGTTTCCATCTTTATCTTCATAACTACCTGTTCTAAGCCTTCCACTTAATGTTATAAGACTTCCTTTCTTCATATACCTAACAATAACCTCAGCTTTTTTTCCCCAAACTTTGATTGGTATAAAATCGGCTTCTCTAACTCCATCGGGTAATCTAAAATTTCTCTGTACTGCAATAGTAAATTTAGTATAAATTTTATCACCGTTCTCAGTGTGCCTAAGTTCAGGGTCTTTAACTAATCTTCCTAATAATATTATTTTATTCATTTCTTACCTCCTGAATATTTTTCTTCTAAAGTTATATCCAGTTCAATAATTTATATTCACCTAAAATAAAAAAATTTATTTATGATTTTATTACATGTGTTTTATTTTTATTTATAACAAAATTTATTTCTATTCCTAGAATAAATATAATTGATATTAAAAATAACCAAGTCATAAGTATAAATACGGCGCCAAGGCTTCCATAGAATCTTGAATAATTTCCAAAGTTATCAACATAAAAAGAAAATCCTAAGGATACTATAATCCATCCTATAGTACTAAATATGGATCCCGGAATAACTTCTATCCATATAAGTTTTTGGGCTGGTGCAAATATATAGATACCAACAAATATAATTATCATAATAATAAATATAAACGTATATCTAAATATACCCCAAAGAGCCAACGTTATTCTGTAAACCGAATGAAATTTTTCAATGTATTCACTTATTATATTCCCAAAGACCAATATTATTAAAGACAATATCATAGTTAATGCTAGTGCCAATATTCCTGCGATTGAAATAATCGAAAGTTTAATAAAAGATCTATTTTCCTTAAAATCATATGCTTTATTTACACTATTAATTATAGCTTTAAAAGCAGATGATGACGTCCATACCATTAGGAGAATAGATATTCCTAATAATCCAGTATACTCATTATCAAATACTTCCTGTATTGTTGATTGCGTTAAATCTAATATACTTTTGGGCAGCATTACGCTGAGCTGATTTAATACATCACTGGAACTCAAACTACTAAGACCTGCTAATGTCATTAAAAACAATATAAATGGAAAGAATGATAGCATTAGATAATATGCCAATTGAGATGCTAATGCGAATACATCATCTTTTTTTACTTTTTCTATAAGACTCATTAATAAGTTTATTTTATGCTTTAAATTTTTAATCATCATATGTTCCTCTCACCAGTCTTCCCTTAAAATATTTACTTTTATAACACTCAATTTAAAATTACAATACTTATTTTATTCTATTTTTATTAATTCTATGTAATATAGTGATTGTCAGTACTAATGTCAGTCTTATTTGATAAAGCTCTTCAGAATATTCTAAGTTGGGATTAATTCATATAACTAAATGACTCTGCTACATTTCAATTGTTAATTAAAACTTCTATATTTCCTAGTCCCATAAACTTTATCAACTGAGAAAATCATATAGCTTTTTGTATAAAAAAATGACTATCTTCAAAATATAAAGATAGTCATTAAAAAACTTTATTATATATAGTATTAATATATTTAATACTACTTGAACGATTAGTTACTAAACCAATATCCTGAAAAAATTAATAGTCCAAAGCACGCTATATGAAATGTTATCACGACTTGAGCATATTGGAACCATTTTTTCTTTTTATGAGTTTTGTAAAATTTAGATCTTCTTTGATATATATCAGTTGCAACTAATGCTAATCCTTGATATATTCCATATATTATGTAATACCATTTTAGTCCATGCCACATTCCCATAATAAACATTGTTAACATTTGCCCTGCATGAGAAGCAATAAATCTGTTTTTAAATCTTTTTTTTCTCATACTATTTAATACAAATCTTGAATATATATAATCTCCAAACCATTTAGATAATGATATATGCCATCTAGTCCAAAATTCCTTCATATCTTTACTTAAGAAAGGTTTATTGAAATTTTCTGGCATTTTAATTCCTAAAATATAGCTTGTCCCTACAGCAAAAGCTGTATATCCTGCAAAATCAAAAAATAGATACAAACTATACGAGTACATATAATTTATTGAATATTTAAGTATTAATGATCTTGCCTGAATGCCTGCAAGTGATGGAATTTGATTCATCCATAACGAATTAATTAAATTAGCTATAACGAATTTATATACTATACCTATTATTATTCTTTTTACACCAAAACCTAAGTAATCATTTATATACTCGTCTCTAGTTATTTTCTTTTCTAAATCACTTTCAAATCTTCTAGATCTATCTATTGGTCCAGAAGTTAATGTCGTAAAAAATATAAAGAAATATAGTATGTTTAATATACTGACTTCTTTTATGCTTTCATCATATATTTCGATAACCATTTGAATAGCCTTAAAATTCATATATGAAAGTCCTATAAATCCAATGGTCTTTATACTAAATACTCCACTTATTTTTAAAATAATTAGCGGTAGCATCGAACAAAATAGAATAAAATAATATAAATATTTATTGTCTGTTTTTTTTCTTAAAGCAGAATATATCTTAATTAAAGCAATCTCTCCGACCAAGAATAACGGAAACACCTTCCCTATCCCCATTATTGCTAATATCATTAGAATTGATATAAAAATTCCATAATATTTAATATTCTTCTCTAAAATTCCTAAAATAATAGCTGGTATTAATGCAATTGCGAGTATATATAAATAAAAATAATCTCCATATTCAACTAATGTCATTTCAATTCCTCCATAAGTTCATTTCTGCCAATTTCATAACTATATACTAATTTAAATAATTATCGTAGTCATTGTTCTTAGCATTACTTTATGACCATAAACCTCATCGCTAAGCATTTCTTAACTCTATAAACATTAATTAAACTTAAAATTGACTATAAACAAATGGCAAATCTGTTGATGCTTGAAAAATATATACCATTAATATTAAAACTAATGCAATTGTCAGCATTGCAGATCTCTTAAAATCTTTATTATTTATTAAAATATTTATAAATTCCTTCACTTACCCTAAGCCACCCTTCTTCTCCTAAATGCTTTGTATCTACTAAGAAATGTTTTTTATAATCATAGGCTTGTAAATCAAGAACATTAAGATTATTATCTTTTGCGATTTCATTTACTTTTTTATCCCATTCTTCTCTTTTGTCCTTAGTAAGCCCCTGAAAATCATAAAACCATCCATTAACTGGAGGTATAACTATGTAAGGTTTTATATCAAGATCTTTACATACACTTAAGAAGAACTTATAATCATCCATTTCTTTAGATGTCATGAGATTTTCATTTTCAGACTCCCCTTTATGCTTATCAATATTATCTTTTAAAGTCCAATTATAAAGCTTGTCTTCCAAATTAAATTGATTATTCGTAGATACAATCTTTTCATTGTCCTTCTCAACTTTTGCATATTCATCATCCCAATTTATAGTTCTTAATATTGGTCCAGAGTTCTTATTAGGTAACCCCTTAAGTTTCTGGTAAATTAATGCTTTATCTTGAATGCCTAATAAATATTGCTTAACTTCATAATATGGTGAAAGTACAATTTTTTGCATATTGGCAAAAGCGCTTGAATCTAAATAAAGCTTTGCATAATATGCTTCTGGTTGATTTTCTTTAGCTTTTGTTAGAAAATCATATACCCTTTGAGCATAATATCGTTTATTTTCTTCACTTATTTTAGGATTCTTCAAAAAATTGTAAAACTGTACTTCTGAAAAATTTGCTGCATACTGATCTGGCTGTAATCCATCCTCATCTTCAAACCACTGAATGGAGAGTACATAGACAACTTTCTGGTTATCCTCTAGGTCTCCTCCTCCTAAATATGACGCTTCTTGTAAATCTTGAGTAAATGGTCTTCCAAAACAGCTTAAATTATAATTAGCGCCATTAAACGGGAAAAAATCTAATGGATTTTGAGGAACGCTTATCCCAAGTTCGGATGATCCAAGCAAAAACATATTTCCGTTATCAGACAACATTTTTTTATCTAACGAGCTTTTATCCTTTACTGTATCAAATCTTAGTTTTCCAAGAGCACTTACATCTTTTTCTTTGGTTAATACTTGTATTTGTCTATCTAATATTGTATTCATCGTAATTGTAATAAATATTACGATAATTATCGGTATTATTAAGCTTATTATCTTTTTCATTATGCAACAACCTCTTTGTCGTTAAATTACTAATTTGTAAAAGTTAACTTATTGATAAAAATATTCTTCAATAGAGTAAATTACTCTATGTTTATAATATTATTCTATACCTACCAGTGTCAATAAAACATTCATTAATTTATATAGAAATTAGCTTTTTATAAATTTTTTCAAAAATATCAAAGCTTTTATTGTAGTACAAGCAAAAAGATATATTCTTGACAAAAAACTTCACGAATATACCCTTTTACATGTAAATGTACTATTAAAATTTTATTATAATTTATAAATTTTATCTCTATTGTTAACTACATTTTTAGTAGCATTTCTTGTATCATATACAACCTTGGCTCTAGAAACAATCGATTCATAATCATAGCAGCTATGATTTGTTGTTATGATTACAATATCAGCCTCATCAATAACTTCTTTCCAATCTACTGAATTGTAGACTTTACCTTTATATTTAGATGTTGGACAATAAGGATCATTTACCTTTAGATCCGCACCATTCTTTTCTAGTAATTCTATTACTTTAAATGCTGGTGATTCTCTATAATCATCTATATCATTTTTATATGCAACACCCATTAATAAAACTTTAGCTCCATTTAACGCTTTTTTATTCTTGTTTAAAATTTTCATAACATTATCAAGAACAAATTCTGGCATTGAATCATTAATTTCCCCTGATGTTTCAATTAGTCTTGTGTGATAATCATATTCTTTTGCTTTCCATTCTAAATAAAATGGATCAAGTGGAATACAATGTCCTCCAAGACCTGGACCTGGATAAAATGGCATGAACCCATATGGTTTTGTTTTTGCTGCATCAATAACTTCCCATACATCTATTCCCATTCTATTACATAAAATAGCCATTTCATTAGCTAATCCAATATTTATGTTTCTAAAAGTATTTTCTAATATCTTTTCCATTTCTGCTACAGCTGGTGATGATACAGTATGTATATCCCCTTCTAATATATTTCTATATAATGCTGCTGCAACTTCAGTACAATCTTCAGAACATCCTCCAACAACTTTTGGAGTATTTTTAGTGTTGAAATCCTTGTTTCCCGGATCAACTCTTTCTGGTGAGAACGCTAAGAAAAAGTCTTCTCCACATTTCAAGCCACTTTCCTCTAAAATTGGCTTAAGAACTTCTTCTGTTGTTCCTGGGTACGTAGTACTTTCAAGGATTACAAGCATACCTTTATGTAAATATTCTGCAACACTCTTTGTTGAAGAAACAACATATGATAAATCTGGCTGCTTATATAAATCTAATGGTGTAGGAACACAGATACAAATAGTGTCTACATCTTTAACAAAACTAAAATCTGTAGTCGCTTGTAAAGTCTCTGCTTCTACTAACTTCTTTAGAGTTTCATCTACTACATCACCTATATAATTTTTTCCTTCATTAACCATTTGTACTTTTTGTTCTTGAACATCAAAACCAATAGTTTGATATCCTGCATTAGCTTTTTCTACCGCTAATGGCAATCCAACATATCCAAGTCCAACGACACCAACCTTTGCAGTTCTATTGTTTATCTTGTCTAATAATTGTTGTTTTAACATTGACATCTTATACCTCCACAATTTTCAGTTAACAGTTTATGCCCTTATGGTATCCTGCAAGCAATATACAGTTAACAGTTAATGATAAAATTCTTAAAGAATTTCTTTATATTTTTAATCCTAATATTCACTTCTATCTATTAGTCATTTATACATTCTACTTTTTCATCATTCTTATTATAATTCTTTCCACAAGCTTTGCAAGTTGCATGTTCATCCTTAAATTCAAGTCTTTCTCCACACTCGCACACATATCCTAATATATTTGCTGGATTTCCTACAACTAGCGCATAATCTGGTATATGTTTAGTAACTACTGCTCCAGCTCCTACTAGTGCAAATCTGCCTATATTATGTCCACATACAATCGTAACATTTGCTCCAATAGATGCACCTTTTCCAATTACAGTTTCCCTATATTCACTTTTTCTTTCTATAAAGCTTCTTGGATTTACTACATTGGTAAATACACATGATGGTCCTAAGAATACATCATCTTCACAAATAACACCTGTATAAACAGACACATTATTTTGTATTTTTACACCATTTCCAATTTTTACGCCTGGTGATATTACAACATTTTGGCCTATGTTACACTTCTCCCCAATTTCACAATTGCTCATTACGTGAGAAAAATGCCATATCTTTGTTCCATCTCCTATTTTCACATTATCATCTACATAGCTTGACTCATGTACAAAATAATTATCGCTCATAATATTAGTCTCCACATATTCATATTTATTCTATAAGTATCAAAATAAAATCTTACTCTACAAATTCTACGCTTTTATGCTTTCAATAATATAATCTACCTCAGTTTCTGTTAACTCTGGATAAACTGGTATTGCAAAAGTTCTATGAGATAAGTATTCAGCAACCGGCATATCGCCTTCTTTATATCCCAGATCCTTATATACCTTTTGTAAATGCAATGGAACTGGATAATAAACTCCAGTTGCAACTCCTTTTTCTTTAAGCTTTGTAAGCATAGTTTCCCTATCCTCACATTGAAGAACATATTGGTGATATATAGGGTCATTTTCTTTATCCACAACTGGTGTTACTACATTTGAATTTTTTAGTTTTTCATCATATATTTTAGCTATTTTTCTTCTTCCTTCATTCCATTTATCTAAATGTGGCAATTTAACCCTTAGAATTGCTGCCTGAATAGCATCTAATCTAGAATTGAAGCCAATTAAATAGTTATAATATTTTAAAGGATTATATACAGTATCATCGCCATCCTTAGAAGTTTCTATTTCTTCTTTTATATTATTCAAGAAGTTAAAAGCTTTTTGTCCATTTTCTCCACTTCCATGGGTTCTTAAGGCTCTTGCTACTATAGCTATATTATCATCATTTGTAACTATCATACCACCATCTCCGGCACATGATAAATTTTTAGTTGGGAAAAATGAGAAACATGCTGCATCGCCTAAAGTTCCTATCATCTTTCCTTTATATTTAGATCCCACTGCTTGAGCCGCATCTTCTATAACTTTTAAATTATGTTTCTTTGCTATTTCATTTATTTCATCCATTCTAGCACTTTGCCCAAAAATATGGACAGGTATAATGGCTTTTGTTTTCTTAGTGATCTTTTCTTCTATCTTAGCTGGATCTATATTAAATGTTTCTTTTTCCACATCAACAAAAACTGGAGTCGCACCAACTGCTGAAATAGACTCTGCTGAAGCAAAATATGTAAATGTAGAAGTTATTACTTCATCTCCGCTTCCTATCCCCAAAGATTTTAATGCAATAACTAATGCATCTGTTCCATTTCCTACTGATATTGCATGCTTAACACCTATATATTCTGCAAATTCCTTTTCAAATTCTACTACGTTCTTACCCATAATATAATTTGCAGAAGAAAGTACTTCTTTAGTTACTCTATCTAAATCTTCAGAAACAGATTTATATTGAGCTTTTAAATCAATTAATGGAATATTCATTTTCCTCGCTCCTTAATTTTACGAAAATATGTTATTTTTATAATAATTCTTCTTATTTATTGAAGAGTTATACATTTATCATTTTAACTCAACTAAACTTAGCAAATATTCAAATTTTATCCAAAACGTCTTTCATTCCAAAAAACTAACATGAATATTTTAACATACTTATTTTCAATTAACAACGTACTCTTGATAAGTTAAGAATTATAAGTTAAAAGTTATGAGTTAATGTTGAAATCTCTTTCGGAGATTTCTTAAATTATGTTTTTTGAAAAGCCAGCAGCTTTTCTTCCTCAACTCATAACTCATAACTTGCCAATGGGGTACCACTCACTAGGCAGTAATACTTTATAATTGTTGCTTACATATCTGTCATCAATAAGCAAAACTCTGCCTTTATCATTTTCTGTTCTTATTACTCTCCCTGCGGCTTGTTGTACTTTATTTATTCCTGGGAATATGTATGCATACTCATATCCACGTTCTCTATAAAATTCTTTTATAACTTCATTTTTCATATCTATCATTGGATAGCCTACACCTATTATAACGCTTCCTATTAGTTGCTCTCCTGGCAAATCTATACCTTCTGAGAACATACCTCCAAGTACGCAAAACATCAGCAAGTTATTCTTTATTTTAAACTCATTTAAAAATTCACTCTTCTCTTCCTCACTCATGTTTTTCTTCTGCTTTACAAATTCGAAGCCTTCAATAGGAGATTTGCCTATTTCCTCATATAATAATTCCATATATGCATATGATGGTGAGAAAATTATGTAATTTCCCAGCTTATCTTTCACAAAATCTAAAATCTTATCTTTAACCAATTTCAATGTTCTTTGTCTATGCGAATATCTAATATTAATTGGGCTAACATAAACTTTTAAATTTTCTTTATTAAAAGGCGATGGAAGTTTTATTCTATAAGTTTCATCAGTACCTCCAAGCATTTCAATATAATATTTTAGTGGTGTTAGTGTCGCTGAAAAGAATATTACTGAATTACATCGTTTTAAATATTCTTTTAAGTTTTTAGCTGGATTTATACAATATAATGTTAACATAAGTTCTTGTGCTTCTTTTTCCATGCAAGTCCTGTAATTTTCGTCATATAACTGCATTGTAGAAACGAAAGCATTTATGTCAAAGTATAACTGCAATATTTCTTCATATCCTTCAAATTTGTTTCCTCTTACTAAAATTTCTTCACTCTCTCTTAGATATAATTGTAAGTGCTTACTTAGTTCACTTGGTAAGCCTTCCTCACAAAGCCATGTTACTTCTTTATCTTCACACTCATTTCTTAATTCAACAAAATAATCGTTGATTTTTCTTAATATAGCATGTAATTTATTAAGTTTGCCTTTAGTTAACTTTTTGCACTTTAATATTTCATTCTTACATAAAGATGCAGAATACATGTTTCTTGACCTATCTATTAAATTATGCGCTTCATCAACTAGGGCTATATTCCCTTTGCTTTCTAGCACACGTGTTAATGATACCCTCGGATCAAAAATATAATTGTAATCTCCAATAATTCCATCGCAATAAAGGCTTAAGTCTAAAGATAACTCAAAAGGACACACTTCATATCTTTCAGCATATTCCTGCAATATTTCCCTGGAAATTCTTTCTTCATTCTCTAAAATATAAAATATTACTTCTTTCACCTTACCATAATAGTTCTTTGCATATTTACATTTCTCTGGATTGCAATCAAAGTTATCATTGCTGCATATTTTTTCTTTAGCAGTAATTACTATGCTCTTAAACTTCAAGCCCTTTGTCCTCAATCTTTCAAACGTTTCCTCTGCAACCTGCCTATTTATGGTCTTAGCTGTTAGATATATAATCCGCTCACCAATCTCCTCTCCTAAAGCCTTTACTGCCGGAAATATCGTTGATATTGTTTTTCCTATACCAGTTGGTGCCTGCGCAAATAGAATTTCTTTTTCCTTAATCGTCTGATATGCTATATTTATTAGTTTTCTTTGTCCTTCTCTATACTTATCAAAAGGAAAACTAAGAGTTCTTATAGACTCATTTCTTCTATTTTTTTGTTGATAAATCAAACTAACAAATTTCTCATATTCCTCTAATACTGCTTCTATAAACTTCTCTAATTCTTCTATAGTAAATTGTTTTTCAAAACTTTTAACTTCACTTGTTTCAAGCTGCACGTACGATAACCTTACATAAGTATTTTGAATATTATTTTGTTTACAATAAATTAAAGCATATACTTTTGCCTGCGCCCAGTGTACTTCATTCAAATCATCTATATATGCAAAGTTTTTATAGGTTGATTTAATTTCCTCAATTATTATTCTATCATCCTGTATTATAATACCATCTGCTCGTCCTTCAATATTTATTAAACTCTTTTTTGTTTCAAAGACATAACTTAAATATACTTCTTTTTCATAATTTTTATAAATACTCAAATTATCATCTTGAAGTTTTTGATGTGCCTTTGTACCTTCCACCGCTCTGGCACTTCCCGAAAATCTATTATCTATGTCACCACTCTTAAGACAGAACTCAACTAGATTTCTTACAGATTCCTTTATTATAACCTTATCCATCTCTATTCTCCTCTGTAATAACTTCTAACACTATTTCGAATAATATAAGTTAACTTTTAGTTCTTTACCTTACACGTAAAACACTTACTTAATTTGCATTATAACTATTTAAGCATCAAATTAAGTAAGTGTTCTTAACATATTTATATATTTATTTTACTATTCTGTTTCATATTCATTAACTATTTTTTGAACTAACTTTTTAATAACGCTTGCTTGAGCGATTAGTGAAAGAACTAATAAAAAAATTTTTATTCTCTCTTCATCATCTTCTTTTAAATCGAAATTTTTAATTATTTCTTCTATTTTTTTCTCATGGTTTAATGAAGTTAAAAAGTAATCATCAAAACTTTCTTTTTGTATTTGTGTAAACGTCTTGTAAGCATCTTCCCATGATAATATATCATCATTTCTATCATTAATTTCATTGAAAGCAAGTCTAAAAACCTTTTTTATTTCTTCTGTAGTTAAGAGTGGTCTCATATAACCTAGTAATACTAACTGAACTAAATGCATTTTAGTATATCCCCGTTTTTTACCATCCTCTGGTTTTGTTATAACTTCGCTTTTAGTATAATTTTGAACTATGTTATTAGTAAACCTTTCATCCACAAATTTATCATTCAAATAATCTATTACTTGGGATAAAAACAAATCATATTTAGGAAGCTCTTCATATGAAACCGAACTATTTTTTGACATTTCCTCCGCTAACTCTTTTATATAATTAGAATCAAATTTTTTTCCCATTTTATACACCTATACTTTCCAATTTTAAATATATATAGATTATATAGTAATTATGAACTCGTTACAAGTTACTTCAAACAGCGTTTTACTAATTTATTTTTCCTAAATATATATTTTCCCAAATTATTATAATTATGTGATTAATGAAATCCAAAGTAGAATAGTAATAAAAAAATATCTAATTTATGTAATTGCTCGACATTATCACTTATATTCTCCGCGTTTCTGCAAAATAGTTAATATACTGATTTTATTCTTTTTTTTGTAAAATAATTTTAGCATATTATAGACAATTTGCTTACTTTACACATTAATATTTTTCAATTGTTGTTATAAGTTGGATTTATTGATTTATTTTTTAAAATCCCCACTATAATTTAGCAAATAAATTTTCTTGACTTTTCTAAAATATGGTAGTATATTTTATATAAGATGTTTATTAAGGTTGAAATTTGTAATTTCTTATAAATAAAGAGAAATATCCATTGACTTTATATTACATACTTGGTAATATATCATAGTAGAATGTCGAATCATGGAATTAGGAGGAGTTTTGTATGAAATCAACAGGTGTAGTTAGACGAGTAGATGAGTTAGGAAGAATAGTTATTCCTATAGAACTTAGAAGAACTTTAGATATTGCTGAAAAAGATGCATTAGAAATTTATGTAGACGGTGAGCAAATAATCTTAAAGAAATATGAACCAGCTTGTATTTTCTGTGGAGATGCAAGAGATGTAATTAACTACAAAGGTAAAAACATTTGTACTAAATGTTTAGATGAAATTAAAAATAATAGATAATATTTTTATTTAATAAGTTTACCTATTGTAAAATAATAAATAAATTGTATATTTATTTTTAAAGAGACTATCTCAATAATTTTGAGATAGTCTTTCTTCTACATAAATATTTATTCTAACTTTATTAATTCTTCCTTCAAACATCTAAATTTAGTAATCTACTATTATATATTAGTCGAAAACTTATATACTTCATTCTTTGGCATATCTCTTTCTTTAGCCACAAGCTTTATTGCTGATTTTTTATCCATTCCTTCATCTATGTGTTTTCTTATATGGTCTTCAATTGATAAACTTATCCATGCTTCTCTTTGTTCTTCCTTTATTTCCTCAAGTTTTTTTCCTTCAATTACAAGCACAAATTCTCCTCTAGGCTTATTTTCTATAAAATACTCAATCGCCTGGTTTATAGTACCTCTAAATATTTCCTGATATATTTTTGTTAACTCTCTGCATACTGCAATCTTTCTATTTCCAAATGCTTCATTTAAAAATGTTAACGTATCTAACAATCTATGAGGCGCCTCATAAAATATAATTGTCTCTTGGCTTTGCAAAAGCTCTTCTGCCACTACCTTTCGATCTTTATTTTCTCTAGGTAAAAAGCCTCTAAATAGGAATTTAGTTGTATCTAAACCTGAATAAACTAACGCTGTAGTTATTGCTGTTGCTCCTGGAAGTACTTCAAAATCAATCATTTTTTCTATACATCTTTCAACAATAACGCTTCCCGGATCTGATATTCCTGGTGTTCCCGCATCTGAAACCAATGCTACATTTTTACCTTCCATAAGCAATTCTATAATTTTATCACTTTTTATCTGTTCATTAAATTTATGATAACTAATTAAAGGCTTTTTAATTTCAAAATGATTTAATAATTTTAATGTTTGTCTTGTATCTTCCGCCGCAATAAAATCAGCTTCTTGTAAAGTTTCTAATGCTCGTAATGTAATATCTTTTAAATTTCCAATTGGAGTTGGCACTAAATATAATTTTCCATTGCTCATATCATATCCTCCAGTATATTGAATCAATTTCCTTAGTATATTTTCCATTATCATCATAGACATATAATGGAGCTTCCCATTTCAAATATGCTCCTCCATCTCTTTGTCCCTCGACTAAAACAATATTAGGTGCTTTTCCCATTTTAGGATGAATCATTTTTATCCTCTTAGGTTCTATCTTGTATTTCCTCATTAAAGTAAAAATGTCTGCTAAACGCTCAGGCCTATGTATCATGAAAAGCCTGCCATTATCTTTTAATAAAGTTCTCGCTGCATGAATCACATCTTCTAAATTGCATAATATTTCATGTCTGGCTATTGCCAGCTTATCATTTGGATTAATTATACCTGAATTATTCAATTTATATGGTGGATTTACTGTAACTACATCAAACTTTTCAAGTTTCTTCAAAAAATCTACATTTTTTAAATCTTCATTTATAAAGCAAATTTTTTCATCTAAAGAATTTAGTTTCACACTTCTCTTAGCCATTTCAACCATATCTTCCTGTATTTCCAACCCATATATACTCTTAGGCTCATACTTTCCATATATTAAAAATGGTATTATTCCTGTTCCTGTACATAGATCAATTACCCTATGCTTATTTTTTACACAGGCAAAATCAGATAATAATACAGCATCTATGCCAAATTTAAATCCATCCTTCTTTTGAATCAAATTTAATCCTTTAAGTTGTAAATCATCTACTGTCTCATCTTCTTTTATATATTCTAATTTGTTATCCATTTATTTTTCCTCTGACTTCTTCATGTGAATTTTACTTATACTCTTATAAATTTATTAATATTTCTATAAAATTATAGATCTTATATACATTCCACATTATAACATCGCAAATCAAATAAAAAAAGTCCTTCTGTATTTAAACAGAAGGACTATCTCTTGAAATCAGATGTTAACAACTAATTTCTTATGTTAACTAGTTTAAAATTCTTCTTGCTGCATAAAAACTATATACTGGTGCTACTTTGACTACATCACCTGTTTGTGGCGCATTAATCATTTGGCCGTTTCCAACATATATTCCAACATGACCTGGATGTGTAAATACTAAATCTCCCGGTTGAAGCTGATCTTGACTAACAGCTTGTCCTTGATTTATTTGTGAATAAGTTGTCCTCGATATATCAATGCCTGCAGCATTTTCATATACATATTGAGTAAATCCTGAACAATCGAAACTATTTGCACCAGTTGCTCCCCACACATATGGTTTTCCTAATTGTGCATATGCTTCATTTAAAATAGCTTGAGCATTTCCAGCTGATGGCACAGCCACTCTTCCACCTCTACTTGCTGTAGAAGTAGCAGATTTTACTTCAGCTGCTTTTTTAGTTGATACCGCAGCTTTGGCTTTCTCTATTTTATCATTTATTTCAGAAGTAACAATTTCACTCTTAATTTGATTATCTCTAATATTTCTTAATTGATCAATCGCTGATTGAAGATCTGATGCTGAACTATTAGAATTATCTATAACATCAAACTGAGTCTTTACAGTGTCTCTTTCTAATTGTGATAAATATTGCGCATCAAACTTACTTTTTTCATCTTTAGCTTGAGCTGATAATGTTTCCTCTTCTTTTTTCTTTCCATCCAATTCATCTAAATTAGTCTGTATTTCTTTGTTAAGCTTATCAATTTCAGCTTTTTTATCTTCTAAGGATTGAATTTTATCATTTAATTCCTGTTTTTTACTTGTAACATCTTCTATTGCAGCTTTATCTTTACCTAATATCTTGCTTACAGCTTCTGCTCTTGAAAAGAAATCACTTGTTGATTCTGACTCAAGAATAAAATTTAAATAACTAAATTCTAAATCTCCTGATGTATACATTGCTTTAACTCTTTGACCCAAAGCTAAATCTAATGTATTAATATCTTTCTTACATTGTTCAATATCTTTTGTAGTATTATCAATAGTATTATTTATACTTGTTATTTCTTTTTTATTTTTATCTACTGTTACTTGTAGCGGTTCTATCTGCGTATCTAAATCGTAAATCTTATTTTCAATATCTGTTATTTTACTTTGAATATCTGCATATTTTTGTCTCGAATCACTTAATTGTTGATTATCTGGCGTCGCAAACGCAGGTATAGAGCTACCTATAACGATTACTGTCGCTAACGTAATAGCTAGAATTCTGCTCTTCATTCATTATCGGTCTTCAAACCTTCCCTCCTCCATCAATCTATATTCTCAAACAATTATAACACTTTCATTAAAGATGGACAATTCTTATATTTGGCGAGAATTTAGTTTATCCTAGTAATATCTGTATATTGTCCGTATTCCCCTCTTTTTCTAGCTCATTCTTTATCTTTCTCAATCTTTAAATTTTTCATAAACTAGATTAACTTGTAATTTTTATATTATAATTCTTAAGTTGTAACTATATGTATTAATTTTATAAATACTTGTTTTACTATGAATATCAAAATCCTTGACATAAAACTCACTTGAATATATAATTATAAATGGCTACGGGGTGTGGCGCAGCTGGGAGCGCGCGTGGTTTGGGACCATGAGGTCGCAGGTTCAATCCCTGTCACCCC